>SHAI01000014.1 GCA_004213235.1 Parvularculaceae bacterium | reverse complement strand
CTGCGGACGAGTCATTCAAGAGTCGGGACATACCGCTAAGGGCCTGCTCACCATTTCCCTTCACACGGATTATACAAGCACCGCGAAGACGGGAGCGTGGTTGGTGGTAGACACGGACTATGTAAAGTGCGGCCGCTCCGTTTGCTTTGCGCGATCACTTGTAAAGGCAGACGACGAAGTTATTGCCACGGCAAGCGGTACATTCAAAGTTATCAACTAAAGGGAATCCCTCAATTGGCGCTCTAATTTCTGTACGGAATGCTTCCGACCAAACCCGCGAGGCATCGACGACATATGTTTTGCCACTGTTACTGAAAGGACCATTGATGTGACCTGCGCCGCGAAGGGCCCGCGCGCGCCGGAGCAGTCATATGGACGGTATCGCGCTGGCTTCCTTCGGTGAGACGCAGTTGGGCTGCGCGGCCGCTTATCTGGCTGGCCAGGTCATGGCGGTATCTAAATGAAGAGCGGGCCTTATAGGGCCGTCTTCATATATGTGCTTTATTTATGTGCTTTGGACGCGGCGAGGGTTTTGGCGATTTCGCGCCAGACCTGCGCACTGAGGCCGAGGCCGAAATGTGATGCGTTCACCTCGATATTCCGTGCATGGTCATTGTAAACGTCCACCGAGGCGCGCCAGTCTACGATACCGTCATTCTTTGAATAGATAGACGTAACTGGTTGCGTCAGGCCAAGGGCATTGCGCTCATGCACCATCTGCTCGAAACGATCCATGTCGATGCCCTGGGTGCGGGCATAAAATCCGCCAACGCTGGTATATTTTGGGCCGCCGATAATTGGCGTGCCGAGGGTAATCACTTCACGGATGATATCGCTTTGTAACCGGGCGCTCTCCCGGGCAATCACGCCGCCAAGGCTCCACCCGATCAATGTGACCGGTGCGCCGCCACGGGCATGTGAAAATGCGCGAACCCGCGCGCCAAAGCGGTCCACGTCGCGGGAGACTTTACCCTGATTAAATCCCAACCCCCACTGCCGGGCAGTGTAGCCTAAAAAAGACAGATAAGCGCCAAGGGGGCGCATGGAAAGGTCACTCGCCATCAAGCCTGGCAGGAGCATAACCGGTCGGCCATCGCCGCGCGGCGCGGTTAATAATTGGGGCGCACGTAGGGCGATGCTCATCCAGTCCACCGGCGCGCGCAGTTCGCTGAGGGGCTTTAGGACACTGGGTTGGCGGCAAGAATATGGCCTGGCGCCGTGATTGTTCGTTTCCATATCGGTGTCAGGCATGCGTCGCCCCTCTAGATTGCCCTCGCGCCGGGTTATAGGGTGTTGCTCATTAAACCGACCACATATTTATGCAGTTCCCGGCGCATGTTTACGCCATGGTTTGGGGATCTGACCCGGTATTTCTTTTCTCAAAAAAACTTATCGAACACCTGTCGGCGAAAAATATTGTTATAAAACATAGAGATAGCTTCGTTTTGGCTGTCGCTGCGGCGAATTTATCGACCACCCCGCCAGATCGCCTATCGTTCCCTTCACCCCGCCGATGTCGTGTCGGCGCGAATAACAAAAGGGAGCGACCGTTCCATGACGGCGGTATGCGAAACGACCAGCGATCAGCAAGCGGATGGTTTATATGATATACTGTCCACACTGACAGAAACGGCAGCGCAGCGTGCGCTGGAAGCGCTGATAACCCTCGATGCACGGGAGAATGACGCCGACCATGATCGCGGCGCGCGCTCTGTGGAGTGTTTAATGCGTGTGGCGAGCACTGCGCAAACTTTAAAAATCCGTCTCCAGAAGGATGCTGACGCTAATGAAGAAATCGAGGTGCACGACGCACCAGACGAGCGATTGCTCGAACGCGACGCCCAGAAACTCGCCGAAAAACTCAACGCCGCCCTTGACCAGATCGGATCAGAAAACCGCCGAAACGAAGAAGCGCCTGGCCCTTCGGTTGGCGCGGGAGGCAGTAAATGACGGCGGCGCAGAACACGCTTGGCGGCTGCACGCGCGCCTCGATCAGCAATGGCCGGGATTTGTACCCTGGTGGGCAGATGAAGCCCCATCAGATACGCCCGACTGGACGACATGGCTTCTGCTTGGCGGGCGCGGGGCGGGGAAAACCCGTGCCGGTGCGGAATGGATTCGTTTCATCATCGACCGTGGCGGCCGCCAGAAACGCATTGCGCTGGTTGCCGAAGCCTATGCAGATGCGAGGGAAGTCATGATCGACGGACCTTCCGGCCTCTTACACATAGGCGACCCTGCACGCCGGCCGACATATGAGGCGTCACGCCGGCGCCTGTCCTGGCCTGACGGGTCTGTCGGATATTGTTTCTCTGCGGAGGACCCGGATGGTCTGCGTGGCTATCAGTTTGATGCAGCCTGGGCGGATGAATTATGTAAATGGCGTTACCCGGAAGAAACCTGGAGCAATCTTCAACTTGCCTTGCGCCTTGGCGATCGGCCGCGCCAGGTGGTGACGACAACCCCCCGGCCGATGCGATTGCTCAAGCGCTTGATGGCGCGATCGTCCACGGTCGTGAACCGGGCGTCGACCTATGCCAATCGGGAAAATCTCGCACCGGCGTTTCTGGAAGAAATCGCGGCGGCCTATGAAGGCACGGCCCTGGGGCGCCAGGAACTTTATGGTGAACTGGTTGAGGATGTCGCCGGTGCCTTGTGGACCTGGGACATGTTGGAGCGGACGCGCATTGCGGCAAGCCCGCACTTGCATCGGGCCTTGGCACGGGTTGTCGTGGCGGTGGACCCGCCGGCGAGTGCGGGACCGGACGCCGATGAATGCGGTATTATTATCGCCGGCGTGCGCAATTCTGGTGAAGCGATTGTTCTGGCTGATTGGTCCGCTGGCGGCCTTTCTCCGCGCCAATGGGCACAGCGCGCTGTCGCCGCGTTTCATGAATTTGATGCTGACCGGATCGTCGTTGAGGTCAATCAGGGCGGTGACATGGTCAAGGCCGTGATCAGGCAGGTTGATCCAGCCGCGCCGATACGCGCCGTGCGCGCCACCCGTGGCAAGACTGTGCGCGCTGAACCCATCGCGGCGCTCTATGAGCAGGGGCGGGTTCGCCACGCCGGTTCATTTTCAAAACTGGAAGACCAGATGACGGCATTTACTGGGGCGTCGGGGGAGGCAAGCCCGGACCGGCTTGATGCGCTCGTCTGGGCTCTGACGGATTTATGTCTTGGCGCGCAGGCAGCGCCTAGCATCAGGAGGCTTTAAGGATATGCTTGACCGTATGATAAAACGTTTCCGTCCGGAGACGAAATCGTCCGCCACCCAGGGTGTGATCGCGGTAACGCGCCCCGCAGGGCCGGTCTGGACACCGCGCGATTATGCCTCGCTCGCCCGCGCGGGCTATGAACGCAATGTTATCGCTTATCGCTGTATCCGTCTGGTCGCGGAGGCGGCCGCGGCAACGCCGCTTATTGTATCGAATGGAACAGATCGGTATACCAATCACCCATTAATCAGCCTTTTGCGCCGTCCTAATGAAGCTGATAGTGGCGCAGCGCTGCTGGAAAAAGTTTACGGTTATCTGCAGACCGCTGGCAATGCGTATCTGGAAGCGGTTCGACTTGATACCGGTGAGGTGCGCGAGCTTCATGCATTGCGGCCGGACCGGATGAAAGTGCGCCTTGGCCGCGATGGCTGGGCGGCCGCATATGAATATGGCGCGGGCGAGAAGAAGGCCGTGTTTGCGGAAAATGATGACGGTTTTTTGCCGATCCTTCATCTGAAGTCATTTCATCCTACGAATGACCATTACGGCCTGTCACCACTTGAGGCGGCAGCATCATCTGTAGACTTACATAATTCGGCGCTCGCGTGGAACAAGGCCCTTCTGGACAATGCCGCGCGGCCATCCGGGGCGCTGGTTTATCAAGGCCCACAAGGGGCGGAAAACCTCACCCAGGATCAGTTCGACCGACTGAAATCGGAACTGGTGGATGCTTATTCCGGTGCGGCAAATGCCGGTCGCCCGCTCATTCTTGATGGCGGGCTGGATTGGAAGACCATGTCTTATTCACCAAGTGACATGGATTTTCAGAATGCCAAAAATTCTGCCGCGCGGGAAATTGCCCTTGCCTTTGGTGTGCCGCCCATGCTGCTAGGAATTCCGGGCGATAACACCTATGCGAATTATCGCGAAGCAAATCTGGCGTTTTGGAAACAGACCGTCTTGCCGCTTGTGAAGAAAACGGCGACGGCGTTCACAAACTGGCTGGGACCGCAGTTTGGCGGTGCTGTTATCGCCTGCGACATTACCAGCGTGGACGCGCTTTCATCAGAGCGGGATGCGCTTTGGAAGCGGGTCAGTGAGGCGGATTTTCTGGAAACCGATGAAAAGCGCCGCCTGCTTGGTCTGGCACCGCGTGAGGGAGGTTTGTCATGAACCCCGATGTCACGCGTTTGTCGCCCCGTCGATCAGGCGGTCTGCCTGAGACTGTCGAAACACCACGGATTTCGGTCGCATTGGGCGCGGCCATTGTCGTGCAAACGGCGCTTGGATTGATCTGGGCTGGCGGCGCGGCGGAGCGGATAGACCAGTTAGAACGGCGCGCCGATGCATCCGGCGTCATGATTGAACGCACAGCCCGCCTGGAAGAGCAAATGCGCGGTGTCCGCGAGAGTCTGATCCGCATCGAAGTGAAACTTGACCGTGACGATAATACCCAGGGAGATCGACCATGACCGAGATTGCCGAAATTGAGGGATATGCTGCGATTTATGAAAGACCGGATTTGTCGGGTGATATCATACGCCGCGGCGCATTTCCCGGGGTTATCGCTGGTTCCGTAAAAATGCTTTATCAGCATGCGGCAGAGCAGCCAATTGGCATTTGGCGCCGATTTGAAGACCGCGCAGACGGGCTTTACGCGATTGGCGAATTGCATCTCGTGAGCGAACGGCAGCGGGAAATTCATGGGCTTTTGCGCGGCGGTGCATTGGATGGTTTATCCATCGGGTATCGCGTCAATCGCGCGGTGAAAATCCCCGGCGGCCGCATCATTGAACGTGCAAGTCTATGGGAGACGTCCCTTGTGACCTTCCCCATGGCACCACGTGCACGGATTACCCATGTCGGACCGGCTATACCAACCGATGACGACAGCTTTGCAGCGCGCGCAACGATCTTCGGCGCTGCTCAGTCAATTCAGTCCTCCATCCCAGTAACAGTGTAAGGAGTTAAACACCATGGAGACCAAAGACATCACAAGTTCGCCGCGACCCGGCGGCGAAATAAAAGCTGCAATGACGGAGTTTCTCACCGCATTTGAGAGCTTCAAGAGTGCAAACGATCAGCGCCTCCACGAACTGGAAGCACGCGGGGCGGATGATGTTGTCACCCGCGAAAAAGTAGACCGGATTAATGATGCGCTAACGGAACAAAAAGCTGCGATTGACCGATTGGCGCTGGCTGGCCGGCGTCCGGCCCTGGAGAGCGGATCGCCAATTATTGATGAGCGAAAAGCAGCCTTTGATAAATATGTTCGCCAGGGCGATGGCGCGCTATTGGGGGCGCAAGCCAAGTCCCTTAATATTGCCACCCCTGCAGAAGGTGGGTATCTGGCACCGTCTGAAACTGCCGACATGATCAATGCCCTGGTGCGCGATGCCTCGCCCATGCGGCGGATCTCAAGTGTGCGCGAGATCGGTGCGAATGTTTATAAAAAACCCGTGAGCCGGGGCGGCACCGTCGCCAATTGGGTTGGTGAAACGTCCGCGCGGCCGGAAACCGCTGGCCCAACCCTTGCCTCAATCGATATTCCGACGGCAGAGCTTTATGCCATGCCCGCCGCGACACAGGCCCTATTGGATGACGGCGTTATCGATATTTCTCAATGGTTGGCTGATGAGGTGCAGGGCGAGTTCGCGGCGCAAGAGACGGCGGCGTTTGTAAAAGGCGATGGCGTCAACAAACCATCAGGGTTTTTAAGCCCGACCAAAACCGCAGAGGCAAACCGCGGCGCGAGCGATATTGGCTATATCGCGACAGGTGTTGAGGGTGGTTTCCCGGCAAGCGATCCCTCGGACATTTTGCTGGATCTGATCTACACGCCAAAGCAGGTTTACCGGGCAAATGGCCAGTTCGTGTTGAACAGATCAGTTCTGGGAACAGTGCGCAAGTTCAAGGATGCGGATGGAAACTATATCTGGCAGCCGAACCTGGAAGCTGGCCGTCCGTCAACCCTGCTTGGGTTCCCGGTGACGGAAATTGAGGACATGGACCCGATCGCGCCAGATAGTTATTCGATTGCATTTGGCGACTTCCGGCGCGGCTATCTTATTGTCGATCGTCAGGGCGTTCAGGTGCTGCGCGATCCTTACTCGGCCAAACCATTTGTCCTGTTCTATACGACAAAACGGGTCGGCGGCGCGGTGCAGGACCATGATGCTATCAAATTACTAAAATTCGCCGTGAGCTGATGATCGCTCTGGTGCCGGTTCTTTTCCTGGCATGAGAAGCTGGCGGGGCTATCCCATAAGTCTGCGAGCTTCTCCAAGAGGGTAAGGCACCGGCACCGAAGACTGGTCGATGGCGCGTCGGCAATGGCGCGCCACCGGCACCGGAAAACACATCATAAGTTAAATCAGGGAGCGTTGCGTTTTGTCCCTTTCACTTCTCATCCCCCCGGCGTCAGAGCCGGTTAGTCTGGACGCGTTAAAAGCCCATCTTCGGGTGGATACAACGACCGAAGATACGCTCATTGCGAGTCTGGGCGTTGCGGCGCGGCAAACGATTGAGGCCCGTCTCGGCATTGCGTTTATCAATCAGCGCTGGCGTCTGGCGTTGACGCCGCCGCTTGCGCAATGTGTTGATCTGCCGATTGGGCCAGTGTCGAGCATTGATGAATTGGCCGATAGCTCTGGCATTGTCGCCCCGACCCTTTACCTCGCCAAGCTCGGAAGACATGGGCAAGTGACCCTCGGGGCAGGAATTGAGGGCAATGTCTCCATCGATTTCACCGTGGGGTATGCCGATGGGGCGAGCGTGCCGGAAGACCTGAAGCTTGCGGTAAAGATATTGACTGCCCACTATTTTGAGAATCGCGAAGCGGCGGGGACGGATCGATTTTTCGCGCCGCCACAGGGCCTGGAGACGCTTCTCAATCCCTGGCGGAGGGTGCGGATATGATTGGGGCGCTTCGAAATGAAATAACGCTGCTTACCGTAAGCCGGATAGCCGACGGGGCCGGCGGCGGTGCGCAGGTTTGGTCCGATAGCATGAGCGTGTTTGCATCTGTTGAACAGCTCACCGCAACGTCAGACATCATTGGCGATCGTAGTGTGAAACGCCCCCGCATTGCCGCGAGGATACGCCGTCGCAGCGATCTATCCCTTGGCGGACGGTTCCGGTTCCAGGGCGTCGATTTCACCATCACGTCAATTGAAGATGCCGATGTTCAGCGCCGCTATGTAACTCTCATTGGCGAGGGGGTGATATGACAGACACAGCTTTTCCCCTGCAGGAAGCCGCGTTCGCGGCAATTGCCAGCGATCCGACGGTGCAGAGTTTATTGGGCAATCCGGTACGTTTTTACGATGTTGCGCCAGAAAGCCCAACCTTTCCTTTTGCTGTCTTCGGCGATTGGAAAACAAGTGCGTATGCGGGTCTGCCAGGTGCCTTTGAGCATGACATCCGTATTCGGATATTCTCCCGGTATGGCGGCCGTAAGGAAACCCGCCAGATCATGTCGGCGCTGCATGATGTGTTGCATGACGCACCTCTAAGTGCGCCAGGGCATAGATTGGTGTCTATGCGGTTTGTATTTTCCGATGTCTTTTTGCGTGCCGACAGGGGCAGTTGGGACGGGATCATGCGCTTTCGCGCCGTGGATGAAGTTTTAGCAGAGTAAAGGAGTATTGTCATGGGCGCACAACGCGGACTCGATCTATTATTAAAGCTGGGTGATGGTGGTTCGCCTGAAAATTTCAATACCGTTGCCGGATTGCGCGCAACATCGCTATCACTCAATACACAGACGATTGATGTTACCCATGCAACGAGTGCCGATCGCTGGCGTGAATTGCTGGGCGATGCGGGCGTGAAAGCGGCCAGTGTTACTGGCGCGGGTGTCTTTACCGATGATGCGTCGGCGACAGCGCTGCGGGATGTGTTTTTCTCAGGTGCCGCGCGCAGATGGCGGATTATTGTGCCGGGGCTCGGCACGATTGAAGGGGCGTTCATTCTCACCAATCTCGATTATGCCGGTGATTATGACGGTGAAGCGACAATGTCGGCGTCGCTCGCCTCTGCCGGTGTTCTCACCTTTACCGCAGCGTGATGATGATGACGCAGTGTCACCGACCCGGCGATGTACCCCTGCTGATTAATGGGGAAGAAAAGACCTTGCGTTTGACCCTTGGTGCCCTGGCGGAAATCGAAGCGGCCTTCGGTGCTGATGGGTTAAATGACCTTGGTGATCGGCTGAAGAATCCGCGTGCAGAGGATGTGTTACGGATCCTTTCTGCATTGATTAAAGGCGGGGGTGACCCGATCACGATGGCCGCACTGGCGGCAAGCGATGTCGATCTACCCAGTGCCGTTAAGGCAGTGGCGCAGGCGTTTCGCGCATTAGGCCAAGAAAACGATCGGTCATGAGCAGTACCCCAACCAGTACCCCAACCAGTACCATGACCAGTACCGCGAGCGACAGCGCTACCGGCGCAACAATCCCATGGCGGGACTGGTTCACGCTTGCCGTTAGCGGCATGGGCATGGCACCGGCCGCTTTCTGGGCATTGTCGGTTCAGGAGTGGCGTTGGTTGATGGTGAATCATCCGCGTGGCGGTGTGCCCTTGTCCCGCGCGGGATTTGACCATCTTTTGAAACAATATCCGGATAAAGAGCAATGACCCTTTCAGTAAAATTGGATGCCACTGGCCTGTCAGAGGGCCTTGCCAGCGCCAGCGAGGAAATCAATCGCCTCGCCCAGGAGGAGATAGCGCCCGCCGCCGCGATTATCGAAGACGCGTTTGCAGGCGCGGCGCGCAGTATCGAGCGCGAACTGGCACGCGCGGCGCGCACGGGCGAGCTATCATTAAAGCGTTTGGGGCGCTCCATTGTTTTGGACCTTACCCGGTCTTTAAGCGACAGCCTGATCAGGCGGCCAATCGAATCTCTCCTCACGAATTTATTTTCTGCGCCCTTTGGTGGGGCGCGCGCTGAGGGTGGTCTGGTGTCGCCCGGCGCAGCGTTTCTCGTTGGTGAGCGCGGTCCGGAGATATTTCGACCGGCCGTTAGCGGATCAATCGGTGCGATGGGTGGCGAGCGCCCGGTTAACGTCACCATAAATTTACCCGGTGTGCGAGATGCGGACAGTTTCCGAGCATCGCAAAGTCAGATTGCCGCTGGCCTGTCGCGCGCATTGGCGAGAGGAGGACGTAATCAATGACGGATTTCCATGATGTTCTGTTCCCGCTGGAGATTTCCCTCGGCAGCGAAGGCGGACCAATGCGGCGCACGGATATTGTTACGCTCAATTCCGGGCGCGAAGAACGCAATAGTCCGTGGGCTGGTTCGCGGCGGCGGTTTAACGCCGGATATGGGGTCAAATCCCTGCGCGATATTGAAACGCTCATCGCTTTCTTTGAAGCGCGGCGCGGCCGTCTGCATGGGTTTCGTTTCCGCGACCCGTTTGATCATGCCTCAGCGGCATTTGGCGAGGCGATAGGCGCGCACGATCAGCAACTTGGCGTGGGCGACGGCGAGACAACTGTATTTCAGCTAGTAAAAACATACACCAGCGGCGCGCAGAGTTATACACGGACAATTTCGCACCCCGTGGCGGGCAGTGTGATTCTTGCCATCAATGGTGCGTCTACGGTCAATTTTAACCTGGATGCGACATCAGGCAAGGTCACGTTTGACACCCCTCCGGCGCTTGGCAGTGAGATCAGTGCCGGGTTCATGTTTGATACGCCGGTACGCTTTGACCGTGATGAGCTATCGATCAATCTAACCAGTTTCCAGGCTGGCGATATTCCCTCCGTCCCATTGATAGAGGTGTTGCTATGAGAGCCCTTGATCCAGATCTCGCCGCGCATCTCAAATCCGGGGCGACAACCCTCGCCATGTGCTGGCGGATTGAACGCGCCGATGGCGTGGTGCTTGGTTTTACCGACCATGACCGAACACTGATGGTTGATGGCATCAGCTATGATCCGGTGGCTGGCGCGGATGGCGCGGCAATCGCCTCCAGCGCCGACCTCGCCATTGATAATTCTGAGATTTTCGGAGCGTTCGATAGTTCAAAATTATCTGCGTCCGACCTGGCGGTCGGCAAATTTGACGGTGCGGAAGTTCAGATCTGGCGCGTCAATTGGGCGGATACCGGCCAGCGCGTCCTGTTAAAGCGCGCGACAATTGGCGAAACCGTTCGCGAAGGCGGGGCGTTTCGCGCGGAGTTGCGCGGTGCCAGTTATGCACTCTCGCGCACCATCGGGCGGGTATATCAGCGCAGCTGCGATGCGACTATCGGTGATGACCGGTGCGGCGTTGACCTCGATTTACCGGCCTATCATGGCGCGGGTACAATTACGTCACTGATCGACGATACAGGCTTTATTGCAACCGGTTTGTCGGCATTTGAGAACAATTGGTTCGCACACGGTTTGTTGACATGGCAGACCGGCGCGAACGCCGGTTTGTCCGCTCATGTGAAGGCAAGTCACCCCGCATCGGGCAACGCGACGCGGCTTGATTTATGGGTGCCCCCCGGTGCCGCGCCGGAGAACGGCGACACATTCTCAATCACTACCGGATGCGACAAGCGCGACACTACATGTCGGGTAAAGTTCGGTAATTTGATCAATTTCCGTGGATTTCACTTAATGCCCGGCGATGATGTGGCGCTTCAATACCCAATCCGGACGGAAGATAATGACGGAGGAAAGAGATGAAAAACCCGTCGACAAGCCGGACCATCTCCCGGGATGAAATCATCGCAGCGGCGCATGATTGGCTGAAAACACCCTATCTGCATCAATCCAGTGTTAAAGGGCAGGGTACAGATTGCCTCGGCCTGATCCGCGGTTTGTGGCGCGATATCTATGGCGAAGAACCGGTAACACCGCCCCCCTATACGCCCGACTGGAACGAGCGCCATGGTGCGCACGAGCCCTTATTGAGTGCTGCGCGCCAGCACCTGGTGCCATGCGCACAAGCACAACCGGGGTCGGTTCTGATATTTCGTGTGGTCAAGGACGGACCGGCAAAACATTGCGGGGTTCTGGTGAGTGCGGACAAGTTCATTCATGCCTATGCAGGGCGTGAGGTGATGGAAAGCTGGTTGTCGCGCTGGTGGCGTGCGCGCATTGTCAGTACATTCGATTTTCCGGGAGCAGAATAATGGCGCAGCTCATTCTTACCGCCGCGTCAAGTGCGGCAAGCGCGATTGGAAAGGCGGGCATTGGCTCAATCATCGCACGAACTGTTGCGACAACTGCGGCCGCTTTCGCAGCAAACGCGGCATCGAACCTCATTTTAGGGCCGCGGCGGCGTTCTGTAGAAGGTCCGCGAATTGACAGCTTCTCGGTTCAAACGTCCACCGAAGGGGCGGGTATTTTGAAAGTATATGGCCGGGCGCGGGTTGCCGGGCAAGTGATATGGATGAGCCGGTTTAAGGAAACCATTGTTGAGTCAACCCAGACGAGCGGGGGCAAAGGGGGACGGCCCGCCGTTCGGACTGAAGTCACGGAATATGAATATTCGGTCTCCTTCGCCGTTGGACTATGCGAAGGCGTGATTGATCGCATAGGACGGGTCTGGGCCGACGGGCGCGCTATTGATTTGTCCAAGTATAATGCGCGCTTATATCATGGTACGGAAGAACAAACGCCAGATGATCTGATATCCAGTATTGAAGGCATGGCACCGGCATATCGCGGGCTTGCATATATCGTATTTGAAGACCTGCCAATCGCCGCGTTTGGCAATCGCATCCCCCAATTATCATTTGAAATTGAAAAAGCCATTGGGCCGGTTGCGCCTGAAGCGCTGGAAAATGCCCTCACGGCAGTGTCGGTCATTCCGTCATCGGGCGAATTTGTATACGGTACAACGCCCGTCACCCGGGAGATAGGTGAGGGTGCGATTAGTCATGAAAATGCGCATAATAGTGAAGGCGTTGCCGATTTTACCGCCAGCATGGATGCCCTCCAGGCGACCGCGCCCAACCTTGCATCCACGTCGTTGATCGTCGCGTGGTTTGGCGATGATCTGCGGGCGGGCAGTTGTTCATTGCGTCCCGGTGTTGATATCGCGGAAAAAGTAACCGCGCCATATGAATGGCGGGCTGGCGATATTGATCGCGGGCAAGCGCATTTAATCTCGGCGAGGGACGGTGTGGCCAATTATGGTGGCACCCCGGCGGATCGGGCGGTCATTGAATCAATCAGGAACATGGCGGCCCGCGGACTTGGGGTGATGTTTCATCCGTTTATCTTGATGGATGTGCCGCCGGGCAATAATCTGCCGGACCCCTATGGCGGTGCAGCGCAGGCAGCATTCCCATGGCGCGGCCGGATTACGGTGGGGGCGAATGATAAAACCCCATTGGCAGCAGCTGATATCAGCGCGTTTTTTGGCACCGCGCGGGTCAGTGACTTTTCGATCGTAAATGGCGAGGTAAAGTATTCCGGACCCGCAGAATGGGGGTTTCGACGGTTTATTCTGCATAATGCGTATCTTTGCGCGGCAGCAGGCGGCGTTGAGGCATTTTTGATCGGCTCGGAAATGGTTGCGTTGACGACAGCGCGCGATGGCAATGGGGCTTATCTTGCCGTTGGCGAGTTGAAAGCGCTTGCCAGCGATGTCCGCACCATATTGGGTGGGGCGACAAAGATTTCCTATGGTGCGGACTGGTCGGAATATTTCGGGCATCACCCGGCTGATGGGTCCGGTGATGTTCGGTTCCATCTTGATCCCTTGTGGAGTGATTCAAATATCGATTTTGTCGGGATCGACAATTATCTACCGCTCGCCGACTGGCGCGATGGCGAGGACCATCTCGATGCGGAGCAGGCGTTAAGTCAGTATGATATCGATTATTTGAAAGAGAATATTCAGGCCGGGGAGCGTTATGACTGGTTTTATGCCAATAGCGCGGACCGCATGGCGCAGACCCGGACGGCAATTACCGACGGGGCATATGCGGAGCCATGGGTGTTCCGGCCAAAGGATTTCTGGTCCTGGTGGGCGAACGCGCACCATGATCGACCGGGCGGCCAGCGGTCACAAACGCCCACGGGTTGGGTGCCGCAGTCAAAGCCAATCTGGTTTACTGAAATTGGTGCGCCGGCAATTGATAAAGCGGCGAACCAGCCGAATGTCTTTTTCGATCCGAAAAGTGCGGAAAGTGGCACGCCGTATTTTTCTTCCAATGGACGCGATGATCTGGCCCAGCGTCGGTTCCTGGAAGCGCATCTGTCATTTTGGATGGATAGCGCAAATAATCCAGTATCTTCCGTCTACGGTGCGCCAATGGTGGATCCTCGCCGGGCCTATGTTTATGCATGGGATGCCCGGCCCTTCCCATTTTTTCCGGCGCGTTCGGATGTCTGGGGGGATGTGGATAATTGGGCGCGCGGTCACTGGCTGAACGGTCGATTGGGACGTGCGCCGCTTGACCTTCTCATTACGGAATTATCCCGCATTGCCGGTGTTACGGCCATTGATGCCAAGGGCGCAGAAGGGGTCGTAACGGGGTATGTCATTGACCGGCCGATGACCGGCCGCGATATGATAGAACCGCTTTTAAATGTCTTTCAGCTTGATATGGCCGAAACCGGCGCGGGACTGGTTTTTCGTTCACGAACGGGCGGCATTGATGGTCTTGTGGCTTTGGATGATCTTGTTGTGGATGGCGAGGATGCGCCATTTTCCATAAACGCTGCGCAGGCGGAGGATCTGCCATCATCGTTCCGGTTGGGCTTTCTGGACGAGGGCGGCGACTATGCGCCGGGGGTTGTGGAAGCCAAGGAGCCCGGGCGGGCGGAGTTTCAGACCGCTGGTCTGCAAGCGTCCATGATTATCGGTAATGGCGAGGCGGAGGAACGCGCGCGGGCGCTTCTTGCGGACGCGCATGTGATGCGTGAAACGGTGCGATTTGCCCTTGGGCCATCGGAATTGGCGTTGGTGCCGGGGGATGTCCTGAGCGGGCGTTTTGGCGGCGCGTCGCGGCGCTGGCGCATTACCGAAATTACCGATGGGGTAAACCGTACCGTCGAAGCGGTCCGCACAACACCATCGGTATACAAAGCGGTTGCGGCTGATATGGCGTTCAAGCGCCCGGCAGACGTGCCGATTTATGGTGTTCCGGTTTGGGAATTGATGGATCTGCCATTGACTGGCGACACGCAAAACCCCCATGCGCCGGTGCTTGCTGCGGCCGCGAGCCCATGGCCCGGCGGTGTTGCGCTTCTGCGTGAAGGGCAGGTGGCGGGCCGCGCACCGCTACGTTGCGTCATGGGGGCTTTGGTTGCGCCAGCGCCATCTGCCCCATCCGGACGGTTCAGTCATCAATCGCTGCATGTGCGCCTGCAATACGGCGCGCTTGCATCGGTGAGCGCGCAGGAACTTTTCGCCGGGGCCAATACGCTTTACCTGCGCGCTGCGACCGGTACGTATGAAGTGGTGCAGTTTCGCGATGCCGCACTGCAGTCTGATGGCACCTGGCTCTTGAGCGGCCTGTTGCGCGGTCAGGCAGGGACAGAGGCCGAGGCGCTTGCCGGTGCCTCAGCGGGCGCGCGCATTGTTATCGCCACTGCCGCGCTGACCCGCGCCGACTTGCCAATTGATCTGCTCGGTCTCACGCTGGATTGGTCGGCCGGCCCGGCGACGGCAGCAACCACCGAGGCAAGCTATCAGACCAGGACACTCACCCTGACAGGGCGCGGTGTCACCCCGTTATCGCCGGTCCATTTACGCAGCCATGCCGATGGCGCAGGCGGTTGGCGTTTCACATGGGTGCGCCGGACGCGCCTTGGTGGGGATAGCTGGGTGGGAGAAGATGTGCCCCTTGGCGAAGCGTTTGAGCGATATCGCGTCGAAATCGGGCAGGACGATACGGTGCTTCGCACAGCAGACACCGATGCGCCTGAATTCGCCTATGATGCCGACATGGTAAATGCTGATTTTGGCGGGGCACCGAATGCCGAATTTTTCTTCCGCGTCGCCCAGATCTCCGATCTGGTTGGTATGGGTATAAGTTCTAAGGTGCGCGTTTCATTATAGTTTTGCGAACAATGTTAACGCGAAGGCAAGTCTGGAGCGGTATCTATCGTTGTCATGCGACGCGCGCGGAGTGGTTGCGCGTTGCAAAATACACCTTCGCGCAGGATTGAGGCTGGGGGATGACGACACCAAACGAAACCTCCTTCGACTGCCGCCGACGGTACCGACAGATCAAAAGTGGCCTTCTGGTTCGCGTCGCCGTGTTTGCCATGGCCGTGTACATCGTTGTTGAATCGAAAGTTAATGTAACAACTGCAGCGGTGTGGTTTGCCTTCGGTTTGTTTTTTTGCGCTTCGGAAGCTTTTGCCTATCGGCATTGCGCACTAAATCGTCGCAGCGTTTTCCGGCAGGAGGTCGTGATCGGACTGGGCACGCTGGGGTTTGCCAAGAGCTTTGTTTATGTCCTGCCGGCATGGTTTGCGCTCAATGCAGGCAACCCGGCGCTTATTTTTGCGGGTGTGTGCTTCTTATGCGGGGCACTGATTTTACAGTTACTTCATCGTAGCGATTTAAACTTTGTTTACTGTGCTAATGCTGCCCCGAAAATAGGAATGTTTTGCGCGTTCGCCATTACTTTGTCGATTGAGCAAGCCTCGCTGTTGCCTGTCGTTTTGGCGGCTGGATTTGGGATGGCGATCATATTGACATTTTTGTCGCGCGAAAAAATCCTGGAACAGATGAGAGGCGCAATAAAAAGGGCAGAGACAGAGCGCACTGCGGCGGAAGAAGCTGTCATTGCCCGCTCCCGGTTTTTAGCCAAAATGAGTCATGAGCTACGCACCCCGCTTAATGGAATTATGGGGATGGCAGACGTGTTGTCGCAGTGCGATCTGAGCGATGAGCAGCGCGATCATCTCGACATTATCATTGGCTCGGGTGGCAGCTTGCTCACGATGCTGGATCAGATATTAGACCATGCAAAGATTGAGGCCGACCATCTGGACCTCGATCCACGAGATGAAGATTTGCGGGATGTCGTGTCCCAGTCAATAAGGTTGTTTCAGCCTCAGGCCATAAAAAAAGGCGTGGAACTGTCATGTAAAATTGTGGAGATGGATACCCCATATATCCACATTGATTCTGGGCGGTTACGTCAGTGTACAAATAATATAATTTCAAATGCCGTCAAGTTCACGGATTCTGGCCACGTTCATGTGCGGATTAATGTCACATCGGTATTGGATGATGATCCAGATCGACGTTATGCACGTGATGCGGAGGTGACGAACAAAGAGATACCGGGTGTGCCAACGGAAAAAAGGTTTGGTCCTGAAGATATTCAGGAACTGATCGACCAGTTGAAACGTCAGCACGCTGCAGCGGATGCATTTGCCCGCCGGGGCAGGTTTTCTTTTGAAGATGGCGGGGCAGGACGGTTCACTGGCGCTGTTCGTGTCGTGATAGAAGTTGAAGATACCGGCATTGGGATGTCGGAGGATCAAACCGAACGCATCTTTGATGCCTTTGAACAGGCAGATAATTCGATTACCCGGCGATTTGGCGGGACCGGGCTTGGTCTTTGTGTGTCACGCGCGATTGTATCTGCCATGGGTGGTGAAATTTCGGTGGCGTCTAAACCGGGTGAAGGTTCGCTCTTTAGAATAGAGTTTATTGCGGAAACCTGTGCGCCGCCCAGTGCCGAGGAGTTTGATGTTATCGACGTTGCATGGCACGAGATGCCGACCAATGTGTTGCTGGTCGAGGACAATCCGGTGAACCGGCAAGTGTTCGTCGCATTGTTGAAAAACACCGATGCCAAGATAACTGAAGCTGAAAATGGCGCGATCGGCGTTGATCTCCTGAAAAACGGTGACTTCGATATTGTGTTCATGGATATCCATATGCCGGTGATGGACGGTTTGTCCGCGATGCTGGCAATTCGGGAGCTGAATTGCGACAAAGCGGAAATTCCGATTATCGCTCTAACTGCTGCCGTGTCTGAAGACGATCAAACGGCGTGCCGTGCGGCGGGGGCGAACGATATTCTTGGTAAGCCGGTGAAAGTTGCTATGGTTATGGACATGCTCGAGCAGTATGTCTGGAGCCAAAAGAATAAACCGCAGGGGGCTGGTTTGGACGATGCTGCTGCCCCGTCTCGCGAGTCTTCAGGTGCAAGACTTGGCTAATGGCGACCGGTCCGGCAAAGGGGTAGCCTCTTTCAAGGATGGCGGCCTTTAAATTTGCTGCAAAGGGCACATCTTAAGGGAGATGGCATGCGTTGGTGTTGCTGGCGCGCGCGACCTGCGAGACCATGACGGTGATGCGCGGGCGGCTTGGAAGGAAGAGACGGCTTTGGCGAAAAATCCATACTCCGTGCTCGGTGTAGCGACGACGGCAACGGACGCAGAGATCCGCACGGCATTTCGCGCGCTTGCGAAAAAATATCACCCTGACCGTAACCCGAACGATCGCGGGGCGGAGGAGCGGTTCAAGGAAATTTCCGCTGCGTTTGACATTCTGGGTGATACTGGCCGGCGGCGAAAGTTTGACAATGGGCAGCTGGACGCCGACGGGCGAGAGCGTTCGGGTTTTCAGCGTCGACAGCCTGGCCGTGCTGGTGACCCATTTGGTGCTGGCGGTTCGGAGGCTGGCGATTTTTCCGATCTTTCTGATTTATTTTCCGATCTCTTCGGTGCTGGAAGGCGCGATGGCGCGCGACCGCGCGGTGCCGGTGGCGGGTATCGCGAGAGCCCGGTGCGCGGGCGCGATATGCGATACCGTCTTGAAATCGATTTCATGGAGGCAGTTTCCGGTGCCAAGAAGCGTGTCACCATGCCTGATGGTCGGGTGTTAGACTTAACAGTGCCGATTGGTTTGGATAACGGACAGACCTTACGTCTTAAGGGGCAGGGGGAGCCTGGTGCCCATGGCGGCGTCAATGGCGATGTTTATGTCGAAGTGAATATACGCGCGCACCGCGTGTTCAAACGCGAAGGCACAGATATTCATCTTGAGGTGCCAATTTCGCTCAAAGAAGCGGTCCTCGGCGGTAAAATTACGGTTCCGACAATTGATGGTGATGTTGCCGTCAAGGTGCCTCGATATGCCGATTCTGGTGCCGTTCTACGCCTTCGCGGGCGCGGCGTGAAAGACGCAGCTGATGGCGTACCAGGTGATCAGTTTGTAAAACTGCGCATTGTGCTGCCAGAAGGCGGTGATGTGGCGCTGGAGGAGTTTGTCCAGCGCTGGGACGGCGGCGACGCGCACTCACCACGCGCACACTTCGCTGACGCGTCAGGGGGATGAGCGGTGGCACCGCTGACGAAAACTACGTCTCCAAAAGACGTTATAGCCGTTCCGGGCAGCATGCCTGCGGCGACATGGTCGCAGCTGGAAGCCTATTTGGCGTCCCTGCCTGTGGCGACAGCGGCAAAGCTGTTCACCGCATTGGAAACAGATCGTCAGCATACCGTGCAATCAGATCAGCCAGACAAAGCCGCGTTTACATCACAAGGCATGCCTTATGACGCGCTGATGGCCGTTTTGCGCCAGCGGCTGATTGAAGAAGAACGCATGCCGACTGCCCGCGTGATCAGTGCACGGCGCGTATTTTTTGCACTTTTTGAACCGTTTTTAACGCCCATGCGCAAAGGGCGTAAGCGGGTTGGGCGCATTGCACGTTCATCGCTTAGCGTTATCTGGCAGTTTATAATCACCCACCCTTTGGGCAAAGATGCTGCGGCGACGGCGAAAACATTTGATGAGGCGTTGGCGGGGCATTTGTCGACGCAAGCTTTGTCTGATCACCAGGACGATCTGCGCGGCAAAATGCTTATTGCCTTGGGCGAGGCAGTATCCGCGATCGTTGAACTGACAAATGAAGACACGGCCGAGCGCCAGCGCATGACGCGGCTGTTTTCGACGCAGCTCGGTGGCGATGCTGCCGGTGCTGGTGCAGTCCTTGATCTTGCGGAGATTGCTCAACTGGTTCCGCAGGCGGAGGTTTTTCGGCTACTTAAATCAGAATATCCAAAAACGCTTTCCGGGTTCAGCGAAGAAGCCATTTTCGATATTCGGCGGCGCTATACCGAAGTTTGCCAGTCCGATCCTGATATTGCGATCTATGTGCTGGTGTATTTTGCTGGCTGGTTAGACGCGCCCTGGCAGGCGGCGCATCTGGTTTATGCTTATGAGGGTATGTCAGATCCTGATGTGCCCAAACTGTCGGACGATGCAGGGGTTCTTATGGAGACCCTGTTTGTCGATATGGAATCGGTGGCACGTGCCCTGGAGCAGGACGTAGGCTTTGATCTTGAGACGGGCACTGCCGGGGCTGCGTTCATATGGTTTGCTGATTTTGCCAATGGTCTCATTGATGCTGCGCGGGCCAATGGTGATGGTGTGCGTGTCAACCGCGCGGAAGCAGGTCGCGATGTGGCTGTTGCCGCTTTGGTGCGCACGTGCGACCAGGCGAAAGCGTGCCTTCATGCCGTGACGCCACGCCGTCCTGCGCGCGGTGCCATGCATCTTTCGGCCTGGTGCCCTGATCTTGAAGCGGAGATATCGGTAAAGACCATTGAGATGGCCAAAGCCGCGGGCACTTTTTTGGTTGGCGTTGAGAATATCTCAGCATCCTTGCAGCGCGATGTTGGCGGCGCTCTTTTTATTGCCGACATTCGCAAAGAGATCGAACAGTATACGGAAGACGTAATCTTGGAAATTCGGGTCAGCGAGGGGCAGGTGCGTGAGCGCGCCAAAGTGTTAATGGCCGCTGTGCTTGATGCGACCAAAACGATCTTGCCAGAACAGACACATGGCGTTCTAAAGGCGCGTGCCGCAGCGGCGGCTCTCGCCTCGTGACGCTGGTTTTTGCTAAATGATTGAAAAGTGGATTTGGTTTTCGCCTGCGCGGCGCTTGAGATTACAGCTATTTAATGTTTTTCGCCGGGTTTCCGCCATGCTCTCGTGCCATACATAGGAAACAGAAATCCGGCGTCATGCCGAAAACACACAGGACGACGACACACAGGACATGGGTAAAAGTATGCGAACGAATTCGGAAAATGCACGCAATCACGGGACATTGGACGCAGGGTCCAGGATTACCAACCCAGCGCGTACCAAGGTTTTGACACTGGGTATTGCTGCCGGTGCCGTGCTAACACTCGCCGCAGGACATATTGCGGCACCCTCGGCCAACGCGCAGACACCAAGATTGCTGTCACCCAGTGCGGGCATTCAGGCTGGCAGTGTGTCGATCCCCGATCTGGTCGAACAGGTCTCGCCGGCTGTGGTGAGTGTACTTGTT
>SHAI01000139.1 GCA_004213235.1 Parvularculaceae bacterium | reverse complement strand
ATTGTTTACGGCCGAGTCGATAGCTGACTTTTGCTCGACAACCGACTGCAACATTAGGTGGCGGTGATTGATTTCCCCCATTGCGGCGTCGAACTGCTCCTGCAGGATCGAGTTCAGAGCGTTAATGTCGTTAAACGCCCGATGTGCTTTCTCTAGCTTGCGCTCGTAGAGATCGCGCTGCACGCGCTCATTCCGATCTTTCGCGACGATAATCTGTTCTTTAAAAACAACGTTAACAGAAGCGTATGCGATCCAGAGAAGGGCGGACCCAACAACGGCCGCGAGCGCAATTTGCGTTCGCGTTGACATTGAAATGAAATGAACGACACCGTCGCTGCGGTGGTAAATCTGCCGTTCCTTGAAGAAACGCCCTATTATGCGAGTCGCTCTAACAGACTTGCGGCCCATGAACGTACGCCCTTTACTCACCCAAACCCCAAACCATCCCTAACCGCTTTGAGCGGCATGATGATTTGCTACTATTCTTCTTAATATATTGATGCCGATATCCAGAAAATTCGCAACTCTTATATTTCGATCTCAACACACTTTTTTAACAATTTGCGCGTTCGGCGATGAATTTGCCGATCAAACGGCCCAAATTTTAGCTGGCTTGTGGAGACGGGGACTGGCGGGGGGGTGAACCGTGCCCCAGATTTAAGACTGCACGAACGTGTCATAATATTCAGGCGTCAGGTTCGCCCGTCGCCGCGCATCTTGGTTAAAGGGTGGCTTTAGTTGGCCGGCAAACCTTGATCTTACAAGGGAGCGAAAAGTCGGTTCGGGCACTAGCTTTTTGGCCTGGCAAACCGCGTTAAACCAAAAAACGCCTTTTTCGACATGGCCAACCTCGTCACGGTAGATGACGGTTAGTCGACTGGCGTTTTTGTCATCACCGATCTTTTCAAATTTTTCGATCATGCCGGGTGTCACGTCGAGTCCGCGCGCTTCCAAAACCATTGGCGCAATGGCGAGCCTCGCCAGGACGGAGTCAGATGTATCTGCGGCGATTTGCCACAAACCGTCATGGGCAGGAAGATCGCCATAGCCACCACCATATTCTACCAATGCATCGTGAAGAAGTTTGAAATGCCGCGCTTCGTCGGCGCCCACGCAAAACCAGTCCTCAACAAAATGACCGGCATCGAGGCCTAAGGAATCAATTTCTGAGGCGAAGCGCCCGGCCATATCAAAGGCAAGGTCAATCGCATTGAGCTCGATGTGGGCGACTGCGTGAAGAAGCGCAAAACGTCCCTCTGGCGTCCCCAATCGGCGACGCGGCACCTGGTTCGGTGGAAGCAGTTCTGGCTTTTTCGGCCGTGCGGGGCGGTCTGGTGGTGGGTTGCCTGCGTCATGATCAGAAGAAACCCGGCCATCTGCCAGCATTTGGTAGGCGCGCGCAGCCGCTTCGCACTTTTCCAGTGGCTGCGCTGCGCTTAACACCGCCGCTGTAGCCTGCCGATAAGAGGGTATGTCGCGAGACGAGGTCATCTGTGTTCCGGGGGCTGGGTTTCCAGGGTCAATTGAAGCTCTATCAGCCAAGGTTTTCCACGGCGCTCAATACGTCTTCAACATGGCCCGGCACCCGAACTTTCCGCCAGATTTTTTGGATTTTCCCGGCGGCGTCGATCAGAACAGTGGTGCGTTCTATGCCCATATATTTTTTACCATACATGCTCTTTTCGACCCAGACACCGTATTTCTCCAAAACAACGCCTTCCTCGTCAGATCCAAGTGTGATGGCAAGATCGTGTTTGGCTTTAAACTTGTCATGCTTGGCGACGGAATCTTTTGACACGCCGAGGATGCTTGCGCCGGCAGCATCAAAAGCATCTGCATGCTCGGTGAAACCGATCGCCTGTTTCGTGCAGCCGGAGGTGTCGTCTTTTGGGTAAAAATACAAAACCAGTTTACGTCCCGCGTAGTCTTTAAGCTGCGCGATGCCACCGCCATCGGTGGGCAATTTAAAAACCGGTGCCTTCAGTCCTTCTTTTAGCTCTTTTGCCACATTTTTGTCCTTCTGTTGGAAAATATCCGATCGCTCTTGTGTACGATGTGACGGCGGGTTTGGATAACGGGTTTTCACTTGTTGGTGGCTATCTGCCGTCTCCTGAAGCTGTTACACTCGAATAACACAGCACCAGTTGGGTGTGCAGGCGACATCGTTGCGGGTCGTTAAGGGTTATTTTTTGGGCGGGATCGGCGCGTTAAGCATGGTATTCGTGTTAAGGTTGATTGCGGGCGCGCTGGGCATTTGTGCAATCATACTTCTATCCATTTCTGCGTCCATCGGGATTTTGTTGTGGCGTGCCGAGACTGGTCCTGTGAGCATCGGCTGGGCGCACCATATTGTAGGTTGGGCCGTTGCGCGCGCTTCAACAGCGATAGATGAGGCGGATGTCGGTGCTGTTTCGCTGGAAAAAGATCATTCAGAAGACCTTCTAAAAATTACCATTTCTAACGTTGTTGCCAATACCCATGACGGCGGACAAACGCTCGGTTTTCAGGCGATTACCTTTGGTTTCGATGGGGATGATTTGTTAGCGTCCCGCTTCGGGCCGCAAACCATTGACGTGAAAGACGCAACCCTTCGGATTGTGCGCCGGAAAAACCGACGCATTGATCTTGACTATGGACGTGAAGGGCAGGGGCGCTCGAATGTTTTCCAGAACTTGACCGGCGGCCCATATTTTCGTGAGGCTTTTAAATACGCTCGGCTCAACGATTTGAAGATCGCGTTTTTTGATGAAGCAACCGGTGAAGCGTGGATTGCCAAACGCGCCAGCGCGAATATCAAGCGAACGATCAATGGCTATATTGCAAACATTGAAGGTGACTTCACTAATGAAGGACGCAGTTCGAGCCTGCAATTCGACGTTTCATATGATCTGGAAACGGACCTTATTGTCGCGGAGTTAGATGTCGATAAAGCACCGGTTGCAAAAATTGCGAAGATTTTTTTCGGCGCACCTGATGGCATTCTGACGAGCCTTGTTAGTGGTAGGGGCGAGATTTCAATTTCCGGCGACGGAAACGTTACCGCCTCACATATAAAGGGTGTGGCAGAGAATGGCGCTTTTCAGCTTGGTGAAAACCAGATAGGCGTCAACCACATTGCCCTGGATATGAATTTTGATGCGGGTAGGAACGAATTTCTAATCGAAGAAGCAGCCTTTGATACCGATCTGGCACGTTTGAGCACGAATGGCATTGTGGCGCTTTTGGGCGATCGCGATGCGCCGGAGGCGGTGAGGTTCCGTTTAGATATCAAGGACGGGCAGATAAATGCTGAAAACGTTTTTGATGGCGCGCTGGACTTGGGTGCTGGAAGTTTGGCTGGTGAGGTTGCGCTGGATGGCACCCGTGTTGACCTCTCTCAATTAAGTTTGCTGGCAAATGGTGTTGAATTTGGCGGTGCTTTATCTTTTTCCCGCCCGCCGGGCCGCCGGCTGGAAACCTTCGGCAATATCGAGATCGACGGGGCAATAGACAGGAAATCTCTACTAGGATTATGGCCGAAAGAAGCAGCGTCTGCGGCGAGAAACTTTATCCTTAACAATATCCCCCAGGGAGAATTTCAAAACCTCAAAGCGACAATAAAAGTCGATGAGAACGCTCTCGACGAGAGCGGCATTTTGATTGATGACGCGTTAGCGCTAAGCTTTTCGGTGAACAATGCTGAAATCCTGTACGCACCGGGAATGACGCCCCTCTGGGGTGTGTCGGGGATAGGTGAATTAGCGGGGAACAGTTTTTCCTTTAAAGCGCGCAAAGGCCGTGTTGGCGATTTGGCGGTAAAAAGTGGGTCAGTGAATATCCCGCGACTTCGACCGAAAGGCTTTCCGGCGACGTTCAAATTGAACGTTGAGGGTGATGCAGGCGAAGTGCTCCGTTTGTTGAATGAACCGCCCTTGCGCGTTCTGCGGAGCGGCGTTTTCACTGCAGATCAGTTCTCTGGTGCGGGTTCGGTCTCAGCTGAAATTATTCGACCAAACCAGCGTCATGTGCCGGCCAAAGATTATCGCTATAATGCGAGTGCGCAATTTGATGACCTGACGGTGCAAGATTTTTTCCGTGGTAATACGCTGGGTAAGGCGCAGGCAAAAATCAGTGTAGAGACAGGTAAAATGCATGTGACCGGTGAGGGAAACCTCAATGGTTCACGTGTCAATATTGACTGGCACCAAGGTTTTACCGGGAGCGGCGATCATACAAAATTCCGTGTAACCGGGCCGATTGACCCGCAGATTGGTGACGTGATTGGGGTGCCTTTGCGCCGTGTTTTGCGCGGGGCAGGTACATTCGACTTATCGGCAATTGGCGATATTGCGGCGATCCGGAAACTGCGCGCGCGCGTGGACTTCACCGATGCGGCGCTTCTGATTGAACCATTTGGCTGGGTGAAGCCATCGGGCTTGGCGGCCCGCAGCGATATTGCCGCTGACTTTGAAAAAGATGGTGCGGTTGATGTCGCCATTACAATTGAGGGTGTGGATATCGCCGGCGATGGAGAATTTTCCTTAGGGGCTGGGGGTGCCCTGAACTCGGCGCATATCGAAAACCTGCGTTTGGGCGAGATTATCGATATGAACCTCGTTGCGAACCGAAGCGATGCCAATGACATTGACGTGTTGGTGGCTGGACGGCGATTGGACCTGTCCTCGACTTTGGGATACGTTTTCTCTGAAGAATTTGGTGGGCTCTTCGACGATAATGCGGATGCCGAGGAGCCTTCGCCGCCATTGCTGGCGTCGACCAAACTGACGGCGCGACTGGACGACGTCATCCTGCGTTCGGGCATCAGTTTAAAAGATGTTTCCCTTGATTTTCATCACGGACCAGAGCGCATCGCCGCGCTTGAAATTGCAGCCCTCGACCAGGATGGACAAAAGCATTCGCTGTTACTTGATGAGTATGGGGGACAGCGAAAATTAGATGCGCATACAGAAAATATTGGCAGTTTGCTACAAGGATTTTTTGATGTTACGTCCATCGTCGGTGGCAATGGCAAGATCACTTACAATCTCGGCGTTGCCGGCGGCGCACCCGATGAAGCTATGGGTAAGTTGGAAGCGCGCGATCTTCGGGTCGCCAATGCGCCATTGCTGGCACGCATATTTGCAGCAGGGTCACTGCCAGGATTGTCCGATCTGCTCACTGGCGAAGGTATCATGATCGCTGAGGCATATTCGACGTTCACACTTGATGACAACAATGATGTTAATCTGATTGGGTTCCGCGCTTCGGGCCCGTCTGTTGGCATTACTGCAGCCGGTGGGATCGGGTTTGGCAAGGAAGGGGCACTGAGTTTGAACGGCTCGGTCGCGCCAGTTTATGCGGTGAACTCCGTACTTGGTCATGCCCCATTGATTGGCGATATTTTTGTCAATAGGAGCGGGGAAGGGTTAATTGCGCTTTCCTATAATGCCGTTGGTGCAGTGTCTGCTCCGGTAGTTACTGTTAATCCGCTATCAGTGCTGACCCCCGGTGTATTTCGCCGGATGTTTGAACCCCAAGCAACCGCGGGCGATGAGGCGCTTACCGACAGTTTGCCGGAGCCTGAAGGCGAGGGGCCTTAGCCTACGCGAATAAGGGCGTGTTTCTTTTTCCCGATGGAAAGTTTGATTGTGGCGTCCACAATGTCGCTCGCCGATAGTGGTCGTTCCTCTTTCAGCGGGGTGTCGTTGATTTTCAGCGCACCAGCTTTGATATGGCGGCGCCCTTCGCCTTTCGAGGCAATCAGGCCCGTTTCAATGAATTGATCCAGTAAGGGGGTGCCAGACATAAGGTCGTCTGCTGATAAAGTAAGGGTCGGAAGACCATCGCCTGCGCCGCCTGCTTCAAAGGTTTTGCGTGCGGTCTCCGCCGCGGCAAGGGCCTCTTCCCGGCCATGCAACATGGCGGTCGCTTCCAGCGCGAGGATTTTTTTCGCGTCGTTGATTTCCGCACCTTCCAGCGCGCTTAACCTGTTTACTTCGCTCATTGGCAGTGTTGTAAACCGGGCCAACATGCGTGCGACATCCGCGTCCTCGGTATTGCGCCAAAACTGCCAATAGTCATAGGCGTTCAACTCGTCGGCATTTAACCAGACTGCACCTTTTTCCGTCTTACCCATTTTGGCACCGGACGCAGTGGTCATAAGCGGTGTGGTCAATCCGAAGGCTTCCACGCTGTCTTTGCGGCGGCACAATTCGACACCATTGATGATGTTGCCCCATTGATCAGACCCGCCCATTTGCAAGAGGCAGCCCTCGCGGCGATACAGTTCATGGAAATCATAAGCCTGCATCAACATGTAATTGAATTCCAGGAATGTCATCGGGCTTTCGCGTTCCAGGCGTAGCCGAACACTGTCAAAACTCAGCATGCGGTTAATCGTGAATTCCGTGCCGTAATCCCGCAAAAAGTCAACATAGCCGAGCTGCGACAGCCAGGTGTCATTATTGACCATGAGGGCATCGCCGGGGCCGTCACCAAAC
>SHAI01000138.1 GCA_004213235.1 Parvularculaceae bacterium | reverse complement strand
CTGAAAAATGGTGTGCCGCAGGCAACCAATCAAAAATCTGTTGATAACCTCTTCGCGATGATAAATGCGCGCCGTGAGCCGGCTCTTGATCGTCTCATTAACGCATTGGGCATTCGGCATGTGGGCGAGAAAAACGCGCGTTTATATGCGCAAAATTATGCCACTTTCGAGGGGTTTCAGGATGCGGCGATCGCTGCTGCTGACGAAGATAGCGATGCGTATAAAGACATGTTGTCAATCGATGGCGTTGGGGAGCTCGTAGCGGCCGGCGTAGTAGATTTTTTCCGTGAAAAGCATAATCGGGAAGCGGTTAGGGACCTGTTGCAACAGGTCTCGCCGTTAAGGGCGGAAAAAAACCAGGTGCAAAGCCCTGTCGCCGGGAAGACTGTCGTGTTTACCGGCACCCTTGAAACAATGTCCCGTGATGAAGCAAAATCTCAAGCGCTATCCCTCGGCGCAAAAGTATCAGGCTCGGTCTCGGGCAAAACGGATCTTGTTATTGCCGGCCCTGGTGCTGGTTCAAAATTGAAAAAAGCCCAAGACCTTGGTGTTGAGGTCATTTCTGAAAATGAATGGCGCGCGCTTATTGGTTAAACGCGTGCATCGGACACGAACTATAATGGCAGTGTTGCCTCTCGCAGCCACGAAACGCTTTCGTCCGGAATGAGTTTGTTCAAAGCGTCCCACACGGATGAATGATACATGTTAACCCAGTTAACTTCATCTTCGTTTAGCAAAGAAACATCGATAAGGTTTCGGTCCAGGGGCGCTTTGGTGATTGTTTCAAATGCCATCATATCCCGATCGCCGCCGCCTACAGGTTGTGGAGGGGTCACCACGATAAGGTTTTCAATTCGAATGCCATAGGCGTCGGTTTTGTAGTAGCCGGGCTCATTGGAGAGGATCATGCCCGGTAACAGGGCCGCGTCATTAGGTGCTTTGGCAATGCGTTGCGGGCCTTCATGAACCCCGAGAAAAGAGCCGACGCCATGCCCGGTGCCGTGATCATAATCAAGACCGGCTTCCCAGAGCGGCCGACGGGCAAATGCATCTAGCTGGTGGCCAGTGGTCCCGACCGGAAAGCGCGCGGTCGCCAGGGCAATATGACTTTTAAGGACCAATGTGAATCGTTCGCGCATTTCTTCGCTTGGCGATCCAATTGCTATCGTCCGTGTAATGTCGGTTGTGCCGTCGCGATATTGCCCACCTGAATCGATCAAAAACAGTTCGCCAGGTTTTAGATGACGGTTTGTCGGTGTTGTCACACGATAATGACAAATCGCGCCATTTGGCCCGCTGCCTGAAATAGAGTCGAAACTTATATCGACAAGCTCGCCAGTTTCCACACGGAATTCTTCCAATTTCTTTGCAGCGCCAATCTCGTCGACTGATCCGTCATGTGCCGTTTCGTCCAACCATTGGAGGAACCTCGTTACCGCGACGCCGTCGCGAATATGGGCCGCGCGCGCGCCAGCGATCTCGGTCTCATTTTTAGCCGCACGGGGCAGGGCACATGGGTCGGCCATGTGAATAACCACTGCGCCAGCCTCTTTTGCGAGCTGCCAATACCTGGACGGTGCGCTTGCCTCGTCAATGGCAATCGTGCCGCCGCTTTTGCCAATCGATATCAAAGCACTTTCCACGGCGTCTTCGCCCTGCAAATTTACATCATCGCCCAAGGCGGCGGCGAGATTGTTCTGCGTTTTTTCCGGGTTCACAAAAAGAATTGCTTCACCGGTAGATTTGACAACTGCCCGTGACAGCGGGAGCGGTGTGCGTTCGACGTCGCCGCCGCGAATGTTGAACAACCAGGCGATTGATGGTGGTGCCGTGAGCAAAACGGCGTCAGCTCCAGCACTTTTTAATGCAGCACCGATGTCGCGCCGTTTTTGGGCGGAAGACACGCCGGCGAATTCAGTGTCGTGGAGCGAAACGCGGGCGAGCGGATGGGCAGGTTGATCAGTCCACGCCTTGTCCACAGCATTTTCTTCGACGGCGATGAGATGGGCACCGGCAGAAATGGCTGCGGCATTCAGTTTTTCAACGGCAATTGCCGTGTGCAACATTGGGTCGTACCCAATGCGTTCGCCGGGGCGGGCATTTGATATTATCCATGCGGCGAGGGATGTTTCGGTAATGTCCGCAAAGTCAAAAAATGCGTCGTCAACTTGTTCGCGGACTTGAATGGTATACCGACCATCGGTCAGCATGACGGCCCGGTCCGCCATAATGATTGCCGCACCGGCAGAGCCGGAAAACCCCGTCGCCCACATCAACCGTTCTGCATAGGCTGGGATATATTCATTTTGATATTCATCGTCATGCGGAATGATAAAACCATCAAGCGCCATTGATTTCAGTTCGGCCCGCAAGGCAGGAACGTGTTTCGCGCCGAATGATCGGTCGGATACGGGGTCAAAGTTCTGAAACATTGGTTTCCTCCATCTACCCAGGGGCGTCGTCGATTATGTTTTGACAAATAGCAAAACCGGCCAGGTATCGTGCTCTAGCTTATTGATCAGTTTCATGCCGGCTTTTTCGTAAGCGGCCCGAACCTTGTCTTCTTGTTCTGCCATTAAACCAGCGAGCATGACACGTCCAGCCGAAACCAGGCGCGCTGCGATGTCTGGCGCAAGTTCGACTAATGGGCCAGCCAGGATATTGGCAAACACGAAATCAAAGGGCGCTGCATCATCGACACTCTGATTGCGGACGCCGTCTTCAGCAAACAGCTGAACCCGTTCGGCGACACCGTTCAGGTCAGCATTTTCCCGGGCGATGTCGACGGAAGTCGCATCAATATCGACGCCGATGACATTGCGGTCCCACAATTTCGAAGCTGCAATAGCCAAAACACCAGAGCCACATCCAAGATCGAGGATCTTCTCCGCCGGCGCCCCGGCAAACCGCGATAGTAACTCCAAACACCCCGCTGTTGTCGGATGATGCCCGGTGCCAAAAGCCTGGTTCGCATCAATCCGGATTGGGACAAGGTTTGGATCGTCTGGCAGTTTATCGCTGTCGTGGATGCCATAAAGCAGAAAACGTCCTGCACGGACGATACCTAACCCCTCCAAGGCGTGCGCCACCCAATCAATCTCGGGGAGTTCTTCATCAGGCAGTGCCGCAGCAGAACGCCACCCAGGGGCGAACTCGGTAATTGCACGATCAAGATCGGCACGATCCGGCGGCGTTTCGTAATAGGCGTCGAGCCGCCAGGTGCCGTCGTCGGCATCGGGCTTTTGCAGGCCCACTGCGCCAGCGTCGGTTAATTCACTTAGATACGTCTCACCCGCTTGGAGAACTTCTTTCGGGCCTGTCCAGCTTAATTTTTTCATGGGTTTTGAATTACGCCGCATCCAGGAATGAGTCGATGACTTTCTTGGGGCCTGAGTGTTCAAAATCGACGGTTAGCTTTTGCCCATCGGCGGAAGTGACCTTTCCGTAACCGAATTTCTGATGAAAAACCCGCTGGCCGATCAAAAACTTTGCCGCGCTCGGTCCGCTGACAGAAACGGTCGTTGCATGCCCATCTATCAGGGGGAGCTCACCCGGCGCGCGTGATTTTGCCGCGCGCGCCCGACGCCAGCCCGGATTGTCGTAATAGGTGTCTGCTTCAAGTCGCGCGCCGTCAAATTGTGAATGTGCCGCGAAGTTTTCCGCAGACGAACCATAAAGGCCCGGTTGCGATGCAATCTCCACATGTTCCTCCGGCAGCTCATCAACAAAGCGGGACGGCATTTGCGCACGCCAGGATCCATACACCTGCCGATTAGCGGCAAAGGATATTCGGCAACTTTCTTCCGCACGGGTGATGCCGACATAGGCGAGGCGGCGTTCTTCTTCGAGTGCGGCAGCGCCCCCTTCATCGATAGACCGTTTGGAGGGGAAAATTTCCTCTTCCCAACCGGGAAGAAACACCACTGGAAATTCAAGCCCTTTAGCGGCGTGGAGTGTCATCAGCCAAACCTGGCCGCCGATCTCGGTTTCATTATGCTCCGCGACAAGCGCAACATGGTCCAGATAAGCGGCCATGGTGTCAAACTCCGACACGGCCTGAACGACTTCTTTCAAATTATCGAGTTTTGAATCTGCCTTTGCGGACTTTGATCGTTGCCAGAAGTCTGTATAGCCGGACTCCTCCAAAATCAGTTCAGCAAGATCTCGTGGGCTGAAATTGGCGGCTTCAGATGTCCATCGATCGACCATGTCGATAAACTTGCGCAATGCGTTTCTGCCAATGGTTGATAATTCATCGCTGGCAATCAGCTCGCGGCTCGCCGTCATATTGGAGACGCCGTGCGCTCGAGCATAGGTGTGGATCGCCTGCATGGTCTGACCGCCCAGCCGCCGCGCGGGTTTGTTGGCGATGCGATCGAAGGCGAGGTCATCATCCCGGGAGCGCACAAGCCGAAAATAGGCAAGGGCATCGCGGGTTTCTTCGCGTTCATAAAAACGTGGCCCGCCAACGACCCGATATGATATGCCCAGCGCATTGAAACGCTCTTCAAAGGCGCGCATTTGGAATGACGCCCGCACAAGAACTGCCAGATCAGACAGCGGTCTGCCGTTTTGTTGTGCCGCTTCTATATCATCACTAATGATACGGGCCTCTTCCTCGCCGTCCCAGACGCCGCGGACAAGAACCTTCTCGCCGTCGGTTTGATCCGTCCAGAGAGTTTTGCCAAGCCGAGCCGTGTTTGCATTGATGAGGCCCGATGCTGCACCGAGGATTGCCGGGGTCGATCGGTAATTCCGCTCGAGGCGAATGACACTGGCACCGGAAAAATCTTTTTCGAATTTGAGGATGTTTTCCACTTCCGCACCGCGCCAGCCATAGATCGACTGATCGTCGTCGCCGACACAACAGATATTGCGGTGCTTTTGGGCGAGCAATCGCAACCACAGATATTGGGCAACGTTCGTGTCCTGATATTCGTCTACGAGCATGTAGCGAAATTTTTCCTGATATATTTTCAGGATGTCCGGATTGTTTTGAAATATTGTCAGGTTCTGGGTCAGAAGGTCGCCAAAATCTGCGGCGTTCAATGTGACCAGTCGCGATTGATAGGCCTCATACAGTTTGATGGCGCGCCCTTCGGCAAAGAAATAGGCCTCGTTTGCGGGGACTTTGTTCGGCAGAAGGCCGCGATTTTTCCAGCCATCTATAACCGCAGCGAGATTGCGACCTGTCCATCGCTTCTCGTCCAGGCCAGCATCGGCGATTACTTGCTTGCACAGGCGTATCTGGTCATCCATGTCGAGAATGGTGAAACTGGATTTGAGGCCAACCAGCTCCGCATGGCGACGAAGGATCATCGCGCCAATCGAGTGAAAAGTCCCTAACCACTGCATGCCTTCCATGCGATCGCCAATAAGCGTGCGCACCCGCTCTTTCATCTCGCGCGCCGCTTTGTTGGTGAAGGTCACGGCCAGAATCTGGCTTGGGTAAGCACGCCCGCTCGCCAGGAGGTGGACGATCCGGGTTGTCAGCGCCTTCGTTTTGCCGGTGCCGGCCCCGGCGAGCAGCAATAGGGGGCCATCAAGGGTGAGAACAGCTTTGCGCTGCTCATCGTTCAACCCCTGGAGATATGGCGCATCATCGCACGCCGCATCGTTGGGTGCATGATGAAGGGGCAGGGCCGCGAGGGCGCGTTCGGAGATGGATTTACTGGAGGACATAACACTAGCTTATATGCGACTGGACGATTCTTGAACAAGCCATGAACATCCACATTGCGGCATATTGGTGCGTTCTAGCGCGACTTTTTATGTAATGATCATGATAAAATTGAGGATTGAGTTTCTCCAATGGCGGATGTGGACCTCGCGGGAGCAGTTTCCAGCCTGACCTCCCAGATGTGGCAGCGCCAGCCAGCTCAACATTCCATCCAACGCGACCCAATGGTTTTATGAAAGGTGACCGCGCCAGTGGGGTTTCCAACAGCCGGTTTTCTCGGCGGCATGTCGTAGCGTATGATTTCGCGGTCACGAGAACGATTTGCGGTAATCCAAAAACCAACGGCAAAAAGCGCTGATGCCGTCGTCAAGGGAGATGGATGGCGAATAGCCAAGCTCGGCTCTTGCGCGAGATATGTCCGCCCACGTCGTTTTGACGTCGCCTTGCTGCATTGGCAGGAATTTCTTTTTTGCGTCACGGCCAAGGTGTGTTTCGATCGTATTAACAAGCGTCATCAATGCTTCGGGCTGGTCATTGCCGAGATTGTATACACGATGACGTTCGCCCGGTTCCGAGATCGCTTTGGAGCGATCAAGCGCCGCGAGAACGCCGCTTACAATATCGTCGATGAAAGTGAAGTCGCGGCTCATTTCACCATTATTGAAGATCTCGATTTCCTGATTCGCGAAAATTTTTTCAGCGAAAAGCCAATACGCCATGTCGGGGCGCCCCCATGGCCCATACACCGTAAAAAAGCGAAGACCGGTTAATGGCAAACCGTAAAGCTGCGCATAAGCGTTTGACATGACCTCATTAGATTTCTTGGTGGCACCGTAAAACGAAACTTGATCATGAGTTGGATCTAACTCGCTGGATGGTGCCTTCTCGTTTGCACCGTAAACTGATGAAGAAGATGCGTATACCGTGTGGGCGGCTTCAACATCACGTGCGAGCTCCAGAATTTCCAGATGGCCGTTCAGATTGGCATGAGCGTAGGCGCGTGGTTCTTCGATCGAATATCGCACGCCTGCCTGCGCCGCGAGATGCAGGATTGCCTC
>SHAI01000137.1 GCA_004213235.1 Parvularculaceae bacterium | reverse complement strand
CTCTGCGATGTCGTGTACTGAATGCGGTTAAAACTCTGGGTCACACCAGAACAACGAGACCTCGTGCGAGACACGTAAAAGTCCCCAACACCCAGTTCAATCAGCAGGGTTCTTTCATCGGCTGCATCCATCGACCGAATCTGCCGCAATGGAATACACCGCCTTACATCGCCCGTTGGTTCAAACGCTGCCAGCCGTGCCGTGACGCGTTCATCAACACGCTCGGTCGGTCCAGCCGTGGCGCATCCCGCCAGAAGAGCCATCCCTAGTGCCGCACAACTGCTGACGGCCAATCGTCTGGTCTTCGCTCGCGTATCCATCATATTGTGTACTCCCATGTCCCCCAAAGGCCCCGCAGCCCCGACAGAAGACAATCTACACAATTGGCGAAAAACAAACAATGGCGGGGCAGGTCACGCGATCCCAAGCTTTTCCTTGAGAATTTTATTTACAACCGCTGGGTTGGCCTTGCCGCCAGTTGCTTTCATTACCTGCCCGACAAACCAACCAAGCGTTTTGGGCTTTTCCTTCACCTGCGCGACCTGTTTAGGGTTTGCCGCCATGATCTCGTCAATGGCTTTTTCAATCGCACCCGTATCGGAGACCTGCTTTAAGCCCTTATCAGCAACGATTTTTTCGGGATCACCGCCTTCTTCGAGCATAATTGCAAAGACGTCTTTTGCGATCCGCCCGGAAATGGTGCCATCGGCAATCAAATCGATGAGCTTGCCGAGCGCAGGCGCACCAATTGGTGACGCATCGATCTCCAGCCCCTGCTTATTGAGCGCACCAAAAAGTTCCGTCGTGACCCAGTTTGCCGCCAGTTTGCCATCGCGGCCATTTGCAACGGCTTCAAAGTAATCGGCCTTACCGCGGTCAGCGGCCAATACGCTAGCGTCGTATTGGGACAAACCAAAATCGGCAACGAAACGCTTGCGCTTTGCGTCCGGCAATTCGGGCAGACCTGACCTGATGTTCTCTACCCAAGCTGGATCAAGTTCCAGCGGCAAAAGGTCCGGATCTGGAAAATACCGGTAATCATGCGCATCTTCTTTCGATCGCATGGTCCGTGTCTCCCCCGTCGCAACATTAAATAGTCGCGTTTCCTGGTCGATTTCGCCGTCAGCTTCGAGCACTTCGATCTGCCGGCGGGCCTCGTACTCGACCACTTGCTTCACGTAACGAATAGAATTGACATTCTTCGTTTCCGTCCGGGTACCAAGAAAACTAAAATCACCAGACTCCCGGAATTTCGCGTAGTTCCCCGCCCGGCAGACAGAAACATTCACATCTGCGCGCATCGAGCCTTCTTCCATATTACCATCGCAAGTGCCGAGATAGCGCACAATGGTGCGGAGTTTGGAAAAATAGGCCGCCGCTTCATCGGATGAACGCATATCCGGCTTCGAGACGATTTCCATCAATGCAACACCGGAACGATTAAGGTCGACATGGGATTCCTTTGGCCCCAAATCATGGATCGATTTACCGGCGTCCTGCTCCAGATGAAGGCGCTCAATGCCGATGGGAATGATTTCCCCGTCATCCAGTTCGACTTCGATCTCTCCCTCACCGACAATAGGGTCCTTGTACTGCGAGATCTGATAGCCTTGGGGAAGGTCCGGATAGAAATAGTTTTTCCGGTCGAAACGCGACCACAGATTAATCCTGGCATTCAAGCCAAGACCGGTTCGCACCGCCTGCTCCACACAATATCGATTGATCACCGGCAGCATGCCAGGAAAAGCCGCATCAACGAGTGAGACATTCTCGTTTGGACCAGCGCCATAAGTCGCAGATGCCCCGGAAAAGAGCTTGGCTTTTGAGGATACTTGCGCATGAACCTCCAGTCCAATGACGACTTCCCAATCGCCCGTGGCACCTTGCATCAAATTGCGCGGTTCAGTCATGTCAGTGCTTCCTTCGGCGATCATTTAATTCTGCACGCGCAATCAAGCCGCGCAGCTGCGCGTATACGGTGCGAGCGTTCAATAGTTCAAGATAGTGGGTGCCACCATTAATGTGGCAATGATAAACATCTGCATCATCGGCAAAATAACCCCGCAACACCGAGGCATCTTTTTGCGCGACAAGCCAGTCAACATTGCCGTGCATAATTGTCACTGGCCGGTCAAAGTTTTTCAGCTGGCCGAATACATCAGCAATCTGGCTGCGCCGGCCGGCAATCTCGGCGCGGGCATTGCCGAGATAACCTGGCAGGACTGTTCGGATGAGCGGCCAATCGCCCGCTGGCAAGATGGCCCTGACCCACGCGCGCGGCTCAGTAACCAGCGCCGCAACGGTCATCGCGCCGCGGATCTGGTCTGGAAAATCAATGGCAGCTTTCAAAGAAAGCGCACCCCCATAGGACACGCCCAAAATGATGACCGGCCGTTCGTCCGCTTCGATCATGGGCGCTAGGGCGCTGATCTGGTCCTCAAAGGACCGGACCGGCGCACGGCGCCCAGGCCCATAAAATGGCCCTCCGTACCCGGCGCGGTTTATTGCCATCACGTCAAGGTCCTGCGGCGCAAGACGCAAAAAACGAGAGAACATGTGTGGCTGGGACGGGGTGCCCGGAACGGCTATTATGCGCCAGCGCGCACCAGGTGCCGGCGCATGATCTGCCGTCATCTCATAATCGCCGCCAAGAATGGATGCCTGATATGTAATTCGCCGAACACGTGACACTATATGGTAAGCTCCTCGAACTATTCGTCCGCTTTCGCAGCCGCGCCGTCATCGGCGATATCAAAAACAAATGACGCCCCGCGTTTTCGCGGATCATGGGCTGCGGCAACAGTGCCATCGATTTTGGTAATCGCGTGCACGTCACCATAACCGTCCGTTCGGCGAAGCGTATAACCACGCGCCTCAAGATCAGCCGCAACAGCATCGGCATCATCAATCCGGTGCTCAAAAAGAATCTCATTCGGCGGCAACAATTGATGATGGAACCGGCCGGACGCAACCGCCTCGCCAACCGGTAAACCATAATCGAAATGATTGACGATAGCCTGGAAAACCGAGGTGAAAATTGTCGGCCCACCTGGCGTTCCAACGACCATTACGATTCCACCATTGTCCAGCACCAATGACGGGGTCATGGAGGACAGCATGCGCTTGCCCGGCGCAATTGCATTCGCCCCCGCCCCAACAACGCCAAACTTGTTTGGCGCACCAGGCTTTGCGGAAAAATCGTCCATTTCATTATTAAGCAGATACCCCGCACCTTCAACGACGACGCCTGAACCGAAAGACCCGTTCAGCGTTGTCGTTACGGATGCCGCATTTCCCGCGCCATCCATGATTGAGAAATGCGTGGTATCGACGCTTTCCTTGATCCCGGGTTTCACGCTCTCGGTTTCGGAAATCTCGTCGACATTCACTTCATCCGCACGCGACTTAATGTAGGCCGGATCAGTGAGTTTTTTCACCGGCACGTCATAAAAATCGGGGTCGCCAAGATATTCGGCGCGGTCAGCAAAGACACGCTTTTCCATCTCTGCAACAAGGTGGATATATTGTGCTGAATTATGAATAACGCCGTCGAACGCACCGGCAAGGGACGACTTCATCAACAAAAGCTGTGCCAACGCAATACCACCAGAGCTTGGCGGCGGTGCTGAGACCACGCGTTTGCCATTCCAGGTAAATTCGAGCGGATCACGCCAGACCGCTTTGTAAGCGGCGAGATCTTCTTTTGTGATCAACCCGCCAATTTTTTCCATATAGGCGGCGGTTATATCCGCTGTTTCGCCAGCATAGAACTCATCGGGACCATTGTCAGAAATGCGTTGCAGCGTCATTGCCAATTCCGGCTGTTTTAGCAAGTCCCCCGTGCTGGCGCTGAAATATGCGGAAAAGTTTGTATCATCGCGAAAATACTTGGCCTTTTGCGCGATCGACGTACTCAATTTTTCCGGCACGATAAAGCCGTCCCGGGCAAGCTTGATCGCAGGCTCGACGAGGCGCGACCATGGCATTGTCCCATACTTCTCATGCGCGGCGGCAAAGCCGCGAACCGCACCGGGCACGCCTGCAGCAAGCGCCCCCACCTGGGAGAGGCGCGATATAAACTCGCCCTCTTCATCCAGAAACATGTCGCGCGATGCACCCGCCGGTCCGGTCTCACGGTAGTCGAGAAAATCGGTCTCGCCGTCCATGAACAAGGTCATGAAACCGCCGCCGCCAATATTGCCCGCCTCAGGCAAGGTGACAGCAAGAACAAACGACGCGGCGATCGCTGCGTCAACGGCGTTACCACCTTCTTCAAGCACCGCGCGCGCGGCCTCAGCCGAGTGGATGTCAGGCATCGCCACTGCCCCCTGACGGGCCGCAATGACGGGTGCGGCTTCATTGACCATTGCGGAGGAAGCAGCAACTTCTGGCGATGACGTGATTGTCTGACCAGCATCCTGTCCGCCGCCGCATGCCATCAGCAACAACGCCAAAGCGCCTGCGCTTAAAACTACCCTATTTGCCTTCATCATGATATAACTTACTCCTTCCAGCGTTATACAGCCCACCAATCAGTTGGGCGCGTCGTAAAGCCCGCCGACTGTTCCAGCGCGAACATGCCCTTCAACAGGGTTTCTTCATCAAATGGGCGCGCGAGCAGTTGCAGCCCCAATGGCAGCCCCTGGCCGTCAAGGCCAGCGGGCACAGACCCGCCAGGCAGGCCGGCAAGATTACCCGTAACAGTAAATACGTCGTTCAAATACATTTGAACCGGATCAGCCGTTTTCTCACCCAGACCAAAAGCCGCTGACGGCGTTGAGGGGGTCAAAATCAGATCAACCGAGTTAAATGCATCATTGAATTCATCGAAAATCTTTTTACGAACTTTCTGCGCTCTCAAATAATACGCATCATAGTAACCCGCAGAAAGAACATAGGTGCCGATGAGAACCCGCCTCTTTACTTCTTCACCAAAACCTTCCGCACGGGAATTTTGATACATGGAAACAATGTCGGAGAATTCATCCGCTCGGTGGCCATATTTGACACCATCATACCGCGCCAGATTAGACGATGCCTCAGCTGGCGCGACGATGTAGTAAACTGGCAAGGCATATTTCGTCATTGGCAGCGAGATATCGACAATCTCACACCCGGCATCGCGCAACCAATCCGCACCCTTGGACCAGAGTTTTTCGATTTCTTCCGGCATGCCGTCGAGGCGATATTCTTTTGGAATACCGATCCTCAAACCCTTGACCGACTGACCAAGAACGGCCTCGTAATCCGGTACTGGCGTATCGATAGACGTTGAATCCTTCGGATCATGACCGGCCATGGAGCGCAGCATGATCGCCGCGTCGCGCACATCCTGGGTGATCGGCCCGGCCTGGTCCAATGACGACGCGAACGCCACAATACCCCAACGCGAGCACCGCCCATAGGTCGGTTTCAAACCAACGGTTCCGGTGACGCTGGCGGGCTGTCGAATAGACCCACCCGTATCCGTCCCGGTCGTCGCCGCGCATAACCGAGCAGCCATTGCCGCCGCCGAGCCGCCAGACGACCCGCCCGGTGTTAGCGGCGCATCGTCGCCATTTCGCCGCCACGGATTGACCACCGCACCAAAAAAGCTGGTCTCGTTCGACGAGCCCATGGCAAATTCATCCATGTTCAGCTTACCAAGCATAACCGCACCATCGCGCCACAAATTTGCGGTGACGGTGGATTCGTAAGGTGGCTGGAAGCCTTGAAGAATTCGCGAGCCAGCGGTTGAAGACACTTTCTCTGTACAGAACAAGTCTTTAATGCCCAGCGGCGCACCTTCAAGCGGGCCGGCATTGCCCGTTGCGATGCGCGCATCGGATGCCTTGGCCATTTCGCGCGCATGCTCGGCCGTTGGCGTAACAAATGCGTTCAACGCGCCGGATCTGTCTACCCGCTCAAGGTAAGCGTCGGTCGCCTCCAACGCGCTAATCTTTTTCGTTTTCAGCGCATCCAGCAGCGCGGCAAGCGTGAAGTTTTCAATTGCTGTCACGATCCCTACTCCACGACTTTGGGAACAACGAAGAAATTATCTTCAGTCCGCGGGGCATTCGCAACGACCCTGTCTGATTGCCCACCCCCTGTTGGACCATCTGCCAAATCGTCCTCGCGCATGGGTAGGGCGACCTCGACGGTAGAAGACATCGCTTCCACGTTCTCCACATCGACTTCGTTCAGCTGCTCGATCCAGGCGAGAATGCCGTTAAGCTCGCCGGCGAGAGTTTCAAGGCGGTCTTCCGGCACGGCGATCCGCGCCAGATGCGCGACTTTGCGCACGGTGTCTTTGTCTACGGACATGGGTTTATGTGTCTCAGCAAGTTACCGGATTCAGTCTTAATGTCTCCGAATTTTGCCATAGTGACGAAAAACGGACATTAAGCCCTATCAATCGTCCTCATCATTCGCAAGACCGTCAAGCGACCGATACCCGTCAAAGGCATAAAATCAATGGTGATTGGCGCTAGTTCATCTCCGCAGATGGGGATATCACCACGGGGGCAGACGAGAACCACCGCATGCAAGAAGGAACGAAGCAGCTCACAGCGGGTCAGGTATTAAACCATACCGGTGAATATCTTCCGTTTCTTCTAGGGATAATGACATTGCACAAGAAGTGGGCACAAGAAATGGGCACAGGAAATGGCACAGGAATTCGAACAGCAAGCTAGCGCCTTTGGTGTGCAGGGTGCGCTGATTGCCCTTGATATCGGGGAAAAGACCATTGGCGTCGCCGCCTGTCCGCCGGAGCGGACCGTTGCC
>SHAI01000136.1 GCA_004213235.1 Parvularculaceae bacterium | reverse complement strand
CTGCCCCATAATCTCTAGCGCACGAGAGACGTCGTTCCTATCGGCAACAAAGTAAATCCGGTCACCCACCTCTAATTGGTCATCACCATGGGCACGCCACATCCGTTCCTCGCGTCGTATTGCGACAATGGTGATTTTAAGATCAGGGAAAAGTTCCGCAATTTGACGAAGCGGCGTTGCCACAATGGGACAATCGGCACGAAGCTTGACGCCAACAGCCCATACCCGTCCGTCGACGAAGGATTTAGTTTCAAATGCGCCGGGCGTTGCCATGCGCTGAATGATGGCCTGACTTACTTTTCGCTCTGGCGATATAATCACATCAATGGGCATGTGATTGCGACTGAATAGATCGGAATATCTCGGGTCCAGATAACCAGCCGCCCTGATGCGCGCAATTTTAGTCGGCACGTTAAACAGCGTCTGGGCGATCTGACACGCAATCATGTTGACTTCGTCAGAATATGTAACAGCAACAACCATGTCCGCATCGCGGGCACCAGCCTCGGCCAATACGTCCGGGTAAGACCCATTTCCAACAACACCCCGAACGTCGAGGCGTTCAGCTACGGAACGTACGAGGCTTCTATCTTGATCGATGACAGTGACGTCATTGCGCTCACCTGACAGGCGCCGCGCAATACCGAAACCAACCCGGCCAGCTCCGCAAACGATTACCCGCATCGGGACATCCAGTTCTAATTTATCTTAAGTCGCTTGCGCCGTCTCGGCACGTTGACCACCATTTACGCCAAGCGCCTTCAACTTTCGGTGCAGAGCAGAACGCTCCATTCCAATGAATGCTGCCGTTCTCGATATATTCCCACCGAACCTGTTAATCTGTGCAATGAGATATTCCCTCTCAAATCGCTCGCGCGCCTCGCGCAGCGGCAAGGCGATGATTTGTTCCAGACCTTCCCCAGCCGGAATACTCAAACCGGCGTCGATGATCTCTGGCGGCAGCTGGTCACAGGATATATCACCCACACCATCCCGGCCAATTATGATTAAAGTCCGCTCTATGACGTTACGCAACTGACGAATGTTTCCCGGCCAGTGATAAGCCTGAAGCGCAGCAAACGCATCCGACGTCATGGCGCGTTGCGGCAGTCCGAGAGACGTTGCCAGCCGAGCAATGAAATACTCCACAAGAGCTGGGATATCATCGCGGCGTTCAGCAAGTGACGGCACAACGATCGGAACAACATTCAAACGATGATAGAGATCTTCGCGAAACTTTTGTTCTTCCGCGGCAAGCAGCAAATCCCTCGACGTCGTCGTAACAATCCGTACATCCACCTCAACAGGGTTATTCCCGCCAACACGCCGAAAGCGTTGGTCGACGAGCACGCGGAGGATTTTGCCTTGGGTTTCCATCGGCATATCACCGATTTCATCAAACATCAGCGTACCGCCATGGGCACGCTCCATGAGACCAACCGACGTTAACGTTCCATCTGCAGCTTCAACGCCAAAGAGTTCTTCTTCCATGCGGTCGGCCGCTATCGTCGCGGCGCTAACGACAACAAAAGGGCGATCTGCACGGGAGGATTCTGAGTGTAACAGACGGGCGATGGTTTCCTTCCCGGCACCGGGCGCGCCGTTGATCAACACGCGCGACCTAGCATCTGCAACCTTATCGATGACAGACCTTAGCGAACTGATTGCCGCAGAAGTACCAATCAAACCCCAATCCGGTGTCCGCGTGCGCAGGTCGATGTTTTCCCTACGCAACCGTGCCGCCTCCATAGCGCGCGTTACGGCAAGGATAAGCCGGTCGGAATTGAATGGCTTTTCAACAAAATCGTATGCACCCTTCCTTATCGCCGCAACGGCAGTTTCTATTGTTCCGTGGCCAGAAATGATGATAATCGGTAATTCCGGGTGCGTCTTTTTTATAGCCTCTAGAATTTCAATCCCGTCAAGGGTAGATCCTTGAAGCCAGACATCCAAAACAATCAGTTCCGGAACGCGCGCGCTTAACGCTTCGAAAACGGCATCAGAGTTCGCCGCTACACGAGGCTCATAGCCTTCATCTTCAAGAATCCCCGAAATGAGATCCCGGATATCCGGCTCATCGTCTACGATTAATACATCAGCGCCCATTTTTCTCTAACTCTTTCCAGTTCTAAAACTCAACTATTCCGCCGCATGCGCCGGTGGATTGCCCGACCCATCCTCAAAGCTATCAGTGTGTATCTGTTCTGAATTTACTTCACCCGACAGGTCTGCGCTTACTCCATCAGCCAGCGGCAAACGGACGCAGACACATGCCCCGGTTTCACCGAGAAGGGAGCTATCCGCAAAGGACAATTCCCCTTCATGTTCTTCGATAACTTTTTTAACAATGGCCAGTCCCAAGCCGGTGCCTTTGCTTCGTGTCGTCATGTAAGGTTCGGTGAGACGATGGCGTTCCGCCTTTGGCAGGCCGACGCCATTATCTATAACGCGCAATTTGACGTCACGATCATCAAAGATAATCTCAATACAGATTTTCCCGGACGGACTGGGCCGTACGATCAAGCGTGCATCGACCGCTTCACAGGCATTTTTCATCAGATTACCAAGTGCCTGAACAATTAAACGACCATCACAGCTAACGATCAAATCCTTACCCGGCTCGCTCAACTCGAACTCGATTTCCGGGAATGTAACGCGTTGGGTAAATATGGCCGACTTTGCCAGTTCGACAATATTTTCTCTTCCAATGACCGGCTCTGGCATGCGTGCAAAAGACGAGAATTCATCCACCATTCTCCGAATATCGCTCACATGTCGGACAATCGTTTCAACGCATTTATCAAAAACTTCCGGGGTTGAACTGATCTCCCGGCCATATTTCCGCTTCAAGCGCTCCGCTGAAAGCTGGATCGGAGTCAGTGGATTCTTGATCTCGTGCGCAATCCGCCTTGCCACATCCCCCCAGGCGGCGGAACGGTGCGCAGCAATTAATTCGGTAACATCATCAAAGGTTGCGACGCAGCCATGACCGTCAACGCCGCTTTCGCTCACGACACGGACGTTTAAAATACGGGTTTGCCCCTCGCGTTCAATTTCAAGCTGTTGTGAAGCCTCTCCGCCTGTTGCCGCAATTGCGCGTTCTATCAAGCCCGATAACTCCGGGATCATCTCTGCGACGGGTGCGCCAATCGTGGCGCTACTGTCAAACATCAATAATTCTTCCGCTGAACGGTTGGCGATTGACACGTCGCCATCTGCGGAAATGCCGACAACACCAGCCGAGACGTTTGACAAAACTGCCTCAGTGAACCTGCGGCGGCGGTCAAACTGGCGGTTGGTGTCAATAAGGTCATCACGCTGTGTTTGTAATTGTGCGGTCATGTGGTTCATGGAACGGGCTAATGCACCCAACTCCCCATCATGCTTGAAAACGTCCACCCGGGCCGCCAGATCACCACCGGAAACACGCTGCGCCATGCGCATCAGCCGGCCGATTGGGTCAACGATCTGAGTGGCAGCACGAAGAGCCGCCCAGATGGCCCCGAAAAGCACAATCAGCCCCATGATGATGTAACCAGCAAGGAATACACGCTCAAGGCGAACACGTTGCGTTTTTACGCCAGACCAGTCATTGGATATCGTGCGTATCCCAATCAGTCCGAGCCTGATATCGTCCTGTAATGCGCGATAGATCACGATGTATCCGTCATCTACCGTTTTTGACTTGATCATGCCGCGCAGAAAATCCAGATCTTCGCGATTATTCGCCCCATAGCTTATCTGTTCATTACGCGGACGCCCCGCTTCAGCGGCTGCATCAATACGATCAAAAACACTCTTTTCCGGGAACGCAAAAGGTGCTTCGACCATTTCCGAGCGCGCGATTATTCGCCGATCTTTATCGAGAATAAAAATCGCAGCAAGACCCCGCCCATAAGCCTGATCAAACAGCCTCTGCCGAAACAGGATCGGCGTCGTCTCGTAGGAAATGCCAAGTAAACGATCATTGCTGATGTCGAATTCGATTTGGGCCAGATGGCGCTCGTCTTCGACGAATTTTTCTTCAATGTAACCATTTGCCAGTTCGCGCGACGCATCGATAGATGTCTCAATGCGATCGCCAAAAACATCGTTCAGGCTCGAACGCATAATTGTGAACGCAAAGACAAAGGCGAAAAACGCCGGAACACCCGCAACCAACGCGAAGATCCCGACCAGTTGTAGATGGGTATCCGCGCCTGCCAGCCGGTTTCGGCGTTCCGCCAAGACGTGCCAAAGACGCGCACCTATCAAGACCGCCAGCGCCCCGGCGATAACAACATTTCCAATAATGAGTGCCAGCAGTGTCGGGCGCGCGACAGTTTCAGCCGACGGTGACAACAGGAATAGTGTTGTCGCAAACGCAAACAGTGCAGCCGCCGGAATGCCCACCAGGGCAATTATGTTCGACAGGGCAAATGAACGCGTTGGCCCTCGCCACTCCCCACGACCGAGTGGCTGCGCATCCCCGGTGCGGGGGCGGTGTGGATCGACATATGAATCAGCGTTGGCCTCAAATTCAGGTTCAGATTCAGCTTCAGGCGATCCGCTGTTCATCTCGCGCGCCCTGCCATCAGCTGGCAGATCCGCATCAGCGTTGGTCGCCGATGGTGCCTTTTCTGATTGAATTTCGCCCGAACTCACCTGACCGACCCTACCAACGAGCCAGCACATGACCGGACGTTGATCAAATATGACCCGGACCTCCCCCCGAAAACGGCACGGACCAGTAAGAATTTGCGACGCATAGCTGATCGCGATTACTCAATCGTGACCCTATTGTTGCTAAATTTCAACAGTTTTGTATCCTTAATGTCGCAATTATGCCGCGACATCCATGAACTCGCCGCGAGCGATGTACGAGAAATGTTCAAGAACGGTGCCCGGTGCCGCGCGGCAGATATTTGCCCGCAATGCCCGACGCACCGGCGGATCCATTGGCAAGGGCAGTGCGTCAATGAAGTCGGCCAGGTGCTTCCTGGCGATTCGCGCGCCCAGCCCCATCCCATAAAGGCTTAATGTCGCCTCATACTGATCCATCATCATCCGGGTTTGCTCAGCCAATGTCGGTGCACAGGCGGACACGGAACCGGTTTCAAGCGCACGCGCGATCGCGCCCGGCAGCCATGGCTGGCCAATAGCTGCCCGACCGATCATGACACCATCAGCCCCCGATTGGTCCAATGCCCGTCGCGCATCTGCAACACACCCGATATCACCATTCACAATAAGCGGCAGGCGGGTCACCTCCTTCGTGGCGCGGACGCTCGCCCAATCGGCTGTGCCCTTGTAGAACTGATTTCTCGTTCGCCCGTGTACCGTGATAAGCTGGACGCCCACCGCTTCTGCACGCGATGCGATTTCCGGGGCATTTAAGCAATCCCAGTCCCACCCAAGCCGCATTTTCAATGTTACCGGTCGGTCCGTCGCGGCCACCGTCGCCTCGATCAGCCGCAGGGCGTGGTCCGGATCGCGCATCAAGGCCGACCCTGACAGCGCGCCGGTGACCTGCCTGGCCGGGCATCCCATATTGATGTCGATGATGTCCGCACCGTTATCGGCGGCGATCTTTGCACCTTCCGCCATCCACCTGGCTTCTCGCCCGGCAAGCTGAACAACGAAAGGTGCCACGACAGCATCGTTTTCAACGCGGGTAACAACATCTTTGCGACCACGAACCAGTTCTTCACTGGCCACCATCTCTGAGACGACAAGACCTGCCCCGGCATCGAACGCCACGCGGCGGAACGGCGCATCGCTGACCCCGGACATGGGGGCGACAAAAACATTGTTCCTCAGGTGGATATCCCCGATCCGGATCATCACGTCCCGCCTGGCTTTGCCTTAGTTGAAGTTCGGTGTAGTCGATAGCGCAGTTATTCACACAGCAAGACCAAAGAGCAAGCTAACGCATTATGACCGCAACGTCACAAGCCTCTGACAAGATTGCCCTTATCGTCGCTGCAGGTCGCGGCGTGCGCGCCGGCGGCGTGGGCCCCAAACAATACCAACCCCTTGCCGGACAAGCAGTCATTGCGCACACGGTCAAAGCATTTCTCGATACAGCATGCATCGATTTTGTGCGCGTTGTTATTCATCGCGATGATGGCGACCTCTATCACGAAGCCCTCGCCGCCTTTATCGACCACAACAAACTCCTGCCGCCAGTAACCGGCGGGGCGCAGCGCCAGGATTCAGTTCGCCTCGGCCTTGAAAGCCTCGCAGACCACGCCCCACAGAAAGTTCTGATCCACGATGCAGCGCGCCCATTTGTGGAAGCGCCTGTAATTAGCCGCGTGGTCGATGCACTCGACACGGCAGATGGGGCCATCGCCGCATTGCCGGTATTCGACACCATCAAAAAGGCGAATGCCGACGGCGCGTCCCCGCCCACCATAAACACCACGATATCGCGCGATGGATTATGGCGGGCACAGACCCCCCAGGGGTTTCGCTTTGCCGAAATACTAAAAGCCCACACAGCCGCTGCAGGCCAGGTGCTGACCGATGATGCAGCGGTTGCAGAAGCGGCCGGCCTCGCGGTGACGCTCGTCCCCGGCTCGCCGAATAATATGAAAATCACTCAAGCGGAGGACTTTGGCATGGCGGAAACCTTACTCGGACGCCAGGCGTCCACATGGGAATACCGCGCCGGCCACGGCTATGACGTCCACTCATTTGACGATGGCGATAGCGTTGTCCTATGCGGCGTAAACATTCCGCATACAGCAAAGCTCAAAGGACACTCCGATGCAGATGTCGGCATGCATGCCCTTACCGACGCCATTCTCGGAGCCATTGGTGAAGGTGATATTGGCGATCACTTTCCCCCATCCGACCCACAATGGAAGGGGGCACCATC
>SHAI01000135.1 GCA_004213235.1 Parvularculaceae bacterium | reverse complement strand
CCCATCATCGAAGACGCAGGACCATCTGACCGCCTGTCGACAGGGCCATAACGACTTTTACAGGGGCGCTTAAACGAGAATTTCGCCGGACTGGACCGGTGTTGCATGACCGGACACGCTAACGCAACCAATGACGCCCTCTGTCACATCAAACGACACATTGATGAGGCTCGCCCGCCCCATCTCTACGCCCTGCTCAACAGTCCAATTGTGCGAACCATCCATCATACCCGTGCTCGCCTTAATATAAGCCGGCAGGGCACATGCAGCAGAACCCGTGGCGGGGTCTTCGGGAATGCCAATTCCGGGTGCAAACATGCGCGTATGGAAATGCGTCGCCCGTGCCGGGTGGCGTGCGACAAGATAAATCTCGTCGCACAATCTCGCGATGGCACTCATATCGGCTTGAATGCGCGACAGCGAATCAGTCGTCAATTCGACGGTCAAAAATGGCGTCGGCGCGCCAGCAATCAATGGCGGCGCAAGCAAATCTGAGGGCGATAGTCCCAATATGGGCGCAATATCGTCACAACTTAAATCCGTAGGCGAAGTTATTGGCGGATTTGGATTAATGAACCGCGCGCCCTTATTGGTGAAATCGATCCCAAAGACACCTGCCTGCAATTCCAACTGGAAGGGCGAGCGCTCACCCGCCCGCCGGGCAATGGCATGGGCCGCGCCGATTGTGGGGTGTCCAGCAAAAGCCAGCTCACCGGAAGGGGTAAAAATACGAAGGGCGGCCCTATGGGCCCCGTCTTGCGCGCTACGGATGAACACTGTCTCGGAAAGATTGAATTCTCGCGCAATCGTCGCCATCTCATCTGTTGACAGAGGATCACAGTCAAACACCACCGCAAGGGGGTTTCCCTGAAACCGGGTTGGCGTGAACACGTCCCACGTTTCAAACTGATATACCGCCATTGTGTTGTCTCGCTAAAAATCAAAAATTGCGTGGTTGAGAGGCCCCGCCCCCGCACCAAGACCGGGCGCATCGCTGATTGCTGCATGGACATAATCCGTCGCATGCATTGCTGCGGCAAGAAGGGATAAGCCTTGGGCCAATCCGGTTGCAAGAGCCGCCGCGAGGGTGCATCCGGTGCCATGGGTGGCGGCTGTTTCAATCCTGACACGTTCTAAAACATGTTCTCCTGTTGGCGTTACCAGAGAATTCACCACGTGTCGCCCGGACAAGTGCCCGCCCTTCACAAGGGCCGCCCCGCAGCCCTGCGCCAACAAGGCGCGCCCGGCAAGCGTAAGGTCGCGCGCGCTTTTGACCTTGAGACCAGTAAGGGCCGCTGCTTCATCCGTATTGGGCGTAACAACAAAACTAAGCGGGATCAGTTTCTCTTTAAGACATGCCGTGATGTCACTCAGGGTCAGTGCATCCCCGCTTGTCGCGACAAGCACCGGGTCAAGAACAATCGGCACATCCAGATGGCGCAATGCGCTTGCCACGACTTCCACCGCCGCCATGTTGGGGAGAAGGCCAATCTTGACAGCATCAGCGCCAATATCGCTCAAAACAGCGTCGATCTGCGCGCGCAGAAGGTCAGCCGAAACAGGATCAACCCGCGATACACCCGTTGTGTTCTGCACGGTGAGCGCGGTAACAGCCGAGGCGGCATAACCACCAAGCGCGGTTACGGCCTTGATGTCCGCCTGAATTCCAGCACCGCCAGACGGGTCTGAGCCAGCTATGGTGAGAACGCGTCCTTTCATTTCGACAGGCGTAAGCTCATCCCATCAATACCGCAAGCGGGAGAGACACGCACACCGGCCCCAGCGCTGAAGAAGTAAGCCTGCACAAGGCTACGCGCAGGCTTTTATCTCGGCACTAATCATGTCCACAACTTCCGATACCAATTTGCGATCGCGGGCTTCCCCCATCACGCGGATCAATGGTTCGGTGCCGGATTTTCGAATGACAAGCCGCCCCTCGCCGCCCAAGCGCTCTTCGCCGCGGGCGATAGCTTCCTTCACCGCAGGCGCACTTAAGGGATCACCGCCCCCGGTTAAGCGAATATTCGTCATCAATTGTGGAAATGGCGCAAAACAATTACAGATTTCGCTAACCTTGGCCTTCTCGCGGGCAATCAATGCAAGAATCTGAAGCGCCGTGCCCAGACCATCACCAGTGGTCGAATGGTCATTCAAAATAACGTGACCTGATGGTTCCCCGCCAAGATTGAATCCCTTCGCCCGCATTGCCTCGACCACATAACGATCGCCAACCTTTGTGCGCTCTAGCGAGAGATTCAATCCGGCCAAATATTCCTCAAGCCCCATATTCGACATGATTGTCGAAACGACACCGCCACCCTTCAATTGATCGCGTGACTGAAGGAACCGCGCCGTCGCCGCCAAAATCTGGTCACCGTCGATTTCTTGACCATTCTCATCACAGATGATGACCCGGTCCGCATCGCCATCCAACGCAATGCCGATATCAGCGCGATATTCCAAAACTGCATCTCGCATCGCTTTGGTTGATGTCGACCCACAGCCATTATTGATGTTGAAACCATCCGGATTGACGCCGATCGGCTTGACCTCCGCGCCAAGTTCCCAAAGGACCGTTGGGGCAACTTTGTATGCTGCGCCATTTGCGCAATCAATAACAACGCGCAACCCATCCAGGGATAAGCGTTTTGGAAACGTGTTTTTTGCAAATTCAATATATCGCGCGCCGGCATCATCTACGCGTGTAACCCGGCCAAGATCGGTAGGCCCGGCCAGGTCAGTATCGCCGATATTGTCCATCAGATGCTCAATCTGCAGCTCTGCATCATCGGACAGTTTGTACCCGTCGGGGCCAAAAAATTTCACCCCATTATCATGGTACAGATTATGTGACGCGGAAATCATGACACCAAGATCCGCCCGCAATGAACGCGTCAACATCGCCATTGCCGGGGTCGGTAATGGACCCAACAGAAATACATCCAAACCCGAAGCGGCGAATCCTGCGGTTAGCGCTGGTTCAATCATATATCCGGACAGGCGGGTATCCTTGCCGATAACAACCCGGTGCCGATGGGCCCCATTGCGAAAATAGCGGCCAGCGGCAAGACCCAGCTTCAAAATACGCTCCGGCGTCATCGCCCCGGCATTTGCCATGCCCCGCACCCCGTCGGTGCCAAATATTTTTCGCTCGCCAGACATATTTTTTGGCGCGTCGCCATCCCCACGCATCGCCAATATCCTTTCAGTCAATCCAGTCAAATGATCCCGCGCGCTAACCACACAGAACCCGATATTACACCGAACCAGGCATGCGGCAAATGTGACGATGGCCCGTCGATATGCCGCACCTACCAAGTTTTATCGATCAATCTATATTAAAGCAGGTCGGAATTGATTAACCACCGCAGGGAAATCCGTAGGATTTTGACAAGCCACGTTTATTGATGATGCCAAGGACCTTGAGGATAAGAGTGTGTGCGCCCAACTGATAGACTTTACCAGCACACCAAAGGGCGGCGCAGAATTTCAAGCCAGGATTAGCCGCGCTAGGGATATCCTTGACCATGGCGGTTTGGTCGCGACGCCGACCGAAACAGTTTATGGGCTTTGCGCAGACGCCAAAAATGATGAAGCGGTCGCGAAGATATATACCGCCAAGGGGCGCCCCTCATTCAATCCGTTAATTGCCCATGTGAGCGATATGGAAATGGCGCATTCGCTTGTGGATCTATCGCCAATGGCGCATAAACTGGCAGCGGCATTCTGGCCGGGGCCGCTGACAATCGTTGCGCCAGGGCGGGATACCGCTCAGATTTCGCCCCTGGCGCGCGCCGGGCTATCCACTCTCGCGGTGCGTCTGCCTGCCCACCCGATTATGCGCGCACTCATTTCATCCCTCGGCCGGGCGCTTGTCGCCCCAAGCGCGAACCGTTCCGGCAGCCTCAGCCCGACGACCGCTGAGGCCGTGATGGAAGGTTTGGGTGCGCACATTGACGCGATCATCGACGCCGGGCCATGCGAAGTCGGCGTGGAGTCCACCATTATCAAGGTGGCGGCAGACCAGGTCACGCTGCTGCGACCTGGCGGCGTTTCCCGCGAACAAATCGAAACGCTGACAGGTTCAGCTCTATCTGCGCGCGAGCAGGCAAAAATCGAGGCACCTGGCATGCTCGCCAGCCATTACGCCCCCCGCGCGCCACTCCGCCTGAACAGGGACCACGCGGCACCGGGCGAGGCATTTCTCGATTTTGCCGGCTCCATCGCCGATACGGACCAGCCGGCGGCATACCTGGATTTAAGCCCGAGCGGCAACCTCGCCGAAGCAGCGACAAACCTGTTCAGCTATCTTCGACAGCTCGATATCCTGTGCCAGCGCGACAATCTGCGCGGTATCGCCGCCGCGCCAATTCCCGGTGACGCTATTGGCGAGGCCATAAATGACAGGCTTGCGCGCGCCGCAGCACCACGTAATGACTAATACCATGACCAAAACACCCATGCCCAGCCAAAAACCGATCCCGCCGAAGGCTGATGCGGCAATCCGCGAAATTGTCGGCGAAAAAGGGATAATCGCCGCAGCAGACGCAGCGCCTTATCTCGAAGAATGGCGCGGCAAGTGGCGTGGGCAAACGAATTTAATTGTCGCGCCTGCAACAACCAAAGACGTTGCTGATATTGTCAAAATCTGCGCGGAACATCGCGTTGCGATCACCCCGCAAGGGGGCAATACCGGCCTTGTCGGCGGGCAGATGCCGACCGAGGGCGAACTATTATTGTCATTAAAACGCCTCAACCGCATTCGCGACATCTCGCCGCTCGATGGTGCGATGATTGTTGAGGCCGGTGTCACACTCGCGGCGGCGCAGAACGCTGCGCTGGACGTTGACCGGTTCTTCCCGCTATCCATCGGGTCGGAAGGGACATGCCAAATCGGCGGTGTCATTTCCACAAATGCAGGCGGTGTAAATGTTTTGCGCTATGGCAATATGCGCGATCTGGTACTCGGGATCGAGGCGGTGACGCCATCTGGCGAAATCTGGCAAGGCTTAAAACGTCTGCGTAAAGACAATACAGGTTATGACTTAAAACAAGTCTTCATTGGCGCGGAAGGCACATTAGGGATTGTCACGGCGGCAAGCGTAAAACTGTTCCCGCTGGCAAAAGAGACATCGACGGTGTTTGCCGCTCTCCCTGATCCTGGCGCAGCGGTTCGGCTGTTATCTCGGGCACAGACCGCAAGCGGCAATCAAACCACGAGTTTTGAACTAATCGGTCGATATGGTCTTGATCTGGTTCTGAAAAATATTTCGGGAGCGCGAGACCCCCTCGCCGCCACCGCACCATGGTACGCCCTCATTGAGTTTTCCGCTGGCACGCCAGAAACATTGCCCACCATGGTCGAGACGTTTCTCGCCGAGGCCCTGGCGGCGGGCGAGATAACCGACGCAACAATCGCCGCCAACGCCAAACAGGCGCAAGCGCTCTGGCATATCAGGCATGCCATGTCAGAAGCCATGAAGCCCGAAGGCCTGCCCCAGGCGAAGCATGATGTGTCGACCCCCCTTAGCCGGGTTCCGGAATTTCTGGACAAAGCAGACGCTGCCATTGAAAAGATCGCACCCGGCGCACGCATTGTCGCCTTTGGGCACATGGGCGATGGCAATATTCACTATGACGTCCTGCCGCCTGACCCTGTCCGCGGTGCTGGCTTTGCCGATAAAATCCACGCCATTGAACAGGCAGTATACGATGTAATCGACAGTTGCGAGGGGTCGATTTCAGCGGAACACGGGATTGGTCTTGCCCGGCGTGACGATCTGATCGCCCGTGAAACCGGGCCGGCTCTTGACATGATGCGGGCGATGAAATCGGCTCTGGATCCCCTTGGGATTATGAATCCTGGCAAAATGATCTAAACTAACGAACAAGAGCGCACCGTGCGCGCAAGAATACAAAAGAAGGCGATATGCTGATTTTATTATCCCCTGCGAAAAACATGAACTTCGATCCAGCGCCGGAAGTGCCTGCGGCGAGCAAACCTGCATTAGCAAAAGAAACCGCACTCCTGTCGGAAACGACACGCGGGCTCACCCGCACGCAGTTGAAGTCGCTGATGGGAATTTCAGATAATCTTGCCGATTTGAATTTTGAACGCTTCCAGGCGTTCAAGACGTCGGGCCGGATCATCGGCACCAAACAGGCCGCACTCGCCTTCAACGGGGATGTATATCTTGGGCTCGATGCGGCAACACTGAGTGCAGATGATCATCTTTATGCCCAAGACCGCCTTAGGATTCTCTCCGGTTTATACGGATTATTGCGCCCGCTGGATGCAATTCAACCCTATCGGCTTGAGATGGGCTCCAGGCTGAAAAACCCCCGCGGCAGCAATCTCTATTCCTTCTGGGGTGAGCTAATCGCCAAGGAAATCAATAAATCCCTTAAAGGGCATGACGATCAGGCGGTGATAAATCTGGCATCAAAAGAGTATTTTTCCGCCGTTGACCTCAGTGTCCTGAAACATCCGATTTTCACACCGACTTTCAAGGAAGAAAAAGACGGCCGTCTGCGTCAATTGCAGTTCTTTGCCAAACGCGCTCGCGGATTAATGGCACGCTGGGCAATCCAGAACCGGATTGAGCGGGTGGCAGATTTGAAAGACTTCAATGTGGACGGATATCGTTTCCAGGCGGATGGATCAGATGAGCATCAATTTTTGTTCACCCGGCCACAACCACCCTTAAAATCAAAACCGCCAGCAAAGAAAAACAAGCCCAAATCCAAACGAAACGCAGCATAAAAACTCAGCGATGGCCATTATTCAAATCACAACTGACTTCGATGCGCCAATCGAGACGGTTACGAAACACGCTCGAACGCCGAAGCTCCTTGAATATGTCACCCGCGGACTGGTTGCGTTTCGCCCGATAAATCCACCAAGCTTTCCCGATGCCTGGGCAGAA
>SHAI01000134.1 GCA_004213235.1 Parvularculaceae bacterium | reverse complement strand
ATTGCCCGCGCGAGCGTCGATTTTCCTGCGCCGAGCGGCCCGATCAGGCCGACCGTGTCCTCCGGTGCGAGCCTGTTTGCTAACCCGGCGCCAAAGGCTGTTGTCGCCCTCTCATCTGCTAAGTCATAGGTCATTTCCCACATGCGAGCAGACATAGTTCGGGTTGATGTTGGAATAAATGGGGAAGCTTTGAAAGCGTGTTCTGGTCCCGCGCGGGGCGGCAGTTTTTTCGTCTCCCGACGCGGTGGATGGTGTGGTCTTCGCGGGCGATTATTCTGCGGCCAGCATGATGTCGCGCTGAATTTCCCGTTCTGCTTTCCGGATGAAATCTTTCAGCCGTGGCTGGATCTCATTGCGCCAGCGCGAGCCATTAAAGACGCCATAATGGCCAACACCTGGCTGGATATAATCCAGTTGCAGATCCTCTGGAATGTTCGGGCACAGATCGTGTGCGGCCTGGGTCTGGCCAATGCCAGAAATGTCGTCTTTCTCGCCCTCAACCGTCATCAGCGCGATATCGGTGATTTTTTCCGGGCGGATCAATCTGCCGCGGTGCATGGCCGTACCATTCGCGAGGGAATGGTCCTGGAAGACTTCATGGATGGTCTGGAGATAGAATTCTTCCGTCAGATCCAGCACCGACATATACTCATCATAGAAAGTGCGGTGCTTGTCGGTGCTGTCGCCGTCGCCTTTTACAAGGTCGAGGAAATATTCGTAATGGGCGTTGGTGTGGCGGTCCTGGTTCATTGTCAGGAATGAGAACAACTGGACAAAACCAGGATAAACCCGCCGCATTACACCGGGATAGGGAGCTGGTACCGAGTAGATCATGTTCCGTTGAAACCATTCAAAGGAACGTTCCTGGCTCAACAGGTTCGGCACCGTTGGTGATTTGCGCGTGTCAATCGGGCTTCCCATAATGGTGAGGGAAAGCGGCCGATACGGATCATCGGTTTCCGCCATGACAGAGACTGCCGATAGCAAGGCCGGTCCCGGCTGGCACACTGCCATGGCGTGAACGCCGCGTTCGCCGGGCATGTCGCCAATCACATGGTGGAAGTCGATCAGGTAATCGATGAAATCGTTCAGATCAAAACGGCCCGCACTCATCGGGACCATGCGCGCATTGGCCCAATCGGTAATGAATACATCGTGCTCGGGCAGCATCGCCTCAACGGTGCCGCGCAATAATGTCGCGTAATGGCCGGAGAGCGGTGCAACGATCAGCACCTTCGGGTCCGGTTCGGTTGATCCCTTGGCTTTGGCAAGGGCTGCCGCGTCCCGTTTGAAGTGCAGAAGATTGCAAAAGTCGCGCGCAGCGGCGGTTTCGACTGTAACGGGAACGGCGTGCCCGTTAAGCTCGGTGTCCATCACGCCCCATTCCGGCTTTGGATAGCGCCGGGTAGCGTTTTCAAAAACGTCGAGTGCGGCAGCTGAGGTGCGCCCTAACCATGAACTGGCCCACGGGTTGAGCGGAGAGCGCCAGAATTGCGCGCCAAAGCCAGCGACCATGCGGGCTGGTGCCATCATCTGATAGCCAAGCTCATGGGCGGTATAGAGCATTTCGCATCTCCTGTTTACGCGACGCTTACTGATATGCGCGCTGTGTCGCGGTGCTAAACCCGCAACCGCGAGGCGCATCATTGTCCGAAGCCGCGGACAATGGCAGCCTGCTTGCCGCGTTGCAATAAAATCAGCGCTAAAATCTATAGCATTGGCAGATTATCGCGCACTACCGGCGTTTGATGGTCTTTGCGACCAACAAATCGTTAATTTCCGTCGACCGCGCTCGCGGAACAGGGTCAGAATTGCACGCAAAGCTTATTATCTAATCATCAATGTTGGTTAATGAGTCGTTCATGGCCCCTTGTGGGCTCCAAAGCACGACGATATCGACCGCGCCGCCCTTCCAACCCTATTTCCATGCCGCCGCCCGGCGGAGAAAAGCCGCAATTTCTTCCGGGGTCATGGTGTCTCTCAGGGCAACGCGCGGGGTGCCATTGCGGTCAACGATATAAAAAAGACTGGTATGGTTCATGATATAACCGAGCGCGGAGCCGTCCAGGTTCTCGCGCTCGGCGTAAACCTTGAAACTCTCCCGTGCCGCCTTGAGTGATGTGTCATCGCCGGTAAGGCCGATGAACCTCTCATCGAATGCCAGAAAATCGGCCATTCTTTGTGGGTCGTCCCGGTCCGGGTCAACGGTGATAAATACGGGGCGAATGCCGCCAAGCGTTTTCTCATCGAGCATGTTCAGCGCTGCGGACAGGCTCCCTAAAGCAAGTGGGCAGACGTCCGGGCACGAGGCGAACCCGAAATAAATCACGGCCACGTCACCGTGAAAACTTTTGTCCGTAACCGGATTGCCTTGGGTGTCGCTGAGTGAATACTTGCCCGTAAACGCCTCCGACAGCTGAATGACACCTGCTGCGGGAATGCTGTCCTGGCTGCCGCACGCGGCCAGAATAATGAGGGCGGCTGAAAGAAGACCATTACGGATTGCGCATCGTATCATGGGTGGGTCCGGTGTCCTTTAGGTTTCGTATTCCGCGCAGCTATAACGCACTGGTGGCTATAACGCACTGGCGGCCTGGTTTCGAGTTTTCAATGGCGCGTCCGTTAGGCGCGCCGCCAGGTGACGAGCAGACGGAAAGATCGACACGACAGGTGCGCAATGATGGAAATGCGCGTTCCGATGATTTGTGAAGTGGAGCGGAAAGTAGATGGCTATTGAAACGCCCATGTCCGAGGCGATGCGGCTCAGCCGTGCACTGCAAGACGATCCAACGGAGGTCAATTTGGAAGCGATGCGCCGGTCCCTGCGCGGGCCGGTAAGGCTGCGCACCCTGTCCACATTGCGCTGGCTGGCCGTGGCCGGACAGACCTTCGCCGTGAGCATGGTTCATTTCGGGCTCGGATACCCATTGCCATTGGGCTTATGCCTCGCCGTCATCGCGCTCAGCGCGTGGCTAAACCTGTTTGCATTTTTGCGGTTCTCAAACAGCCACTACATGACAGATCGCGAAGCGGCCGCTTATGTGGCCTTCGATATTCTTCAGCTGTGCGCATTGCTGGCGCTCACCGGTGGGCTCGCCAACCCCTTTTCTGTGCTGATCCTGGCACCGGTGACGATTGCGGCGGGTGTTCTGCCCATGCGGCTTACCGCGCTAATTGTTGCGGTGGCGTTTGTGGGGGTCAGCTTCGTGGCCCTGTTGCATTTTCCACTGCCATGGCGAGTCGATACCGCCTTTGAAATTCCACGGCTCTATATTGTCGGGATCTGGTCCGCGCTAACGTTGTCACTTGGTTTCTTTGCTATTTATTCCCATCGGATTGCGGCTGAAGGCGGGCAAATGAAAAGTGCGCTGGCAGCAACCCAGTTGGCGCTTGCGCGGGAGGAGCGTCTCGCCGCGATCGGTGGTCTGGCGGCCGCCGCTGCCCATGAATTAGGGACCCCGCTGGCCACCATCCAGGTCACCGCAAAGGAGATGGCGGATGAACTGGGCACCTGGTCTGGCGGTGATGTTGGCCCTTTGAGGGAAGATGCCGATTTATTGTTCGGACAGGCGAAACGGTGTCAGAGAATACTGCAGCGTTTATCCCGGCAGGATGTGTCTGGTCACGAGATCCTGGAGCAGGTCGCGATTGATCTCTTAGTGGAACAGGCCTCGCAGCCTTTCTTCGACGTGCCGGGCGGTCCGGAAATCGCCATCGAGCCCCTGCCCGTTAAGGATGCCGGCGAGGCCCCGATTGTCCGCCGCTTGCCTGAAATTATTTACGGTCTGCGAAACGTTATCGAGAACGCGTCGATATTTGCAAAAAGCCGGGTGCTGATACGGATATCCTGGTCTGATACGGACATTTGCGTTTTCATTCAGGATGATGGGCCGGGCTTCTCGCCAGAGGTGATGGCCCGGCTCGGTGAGCCATATATCAGCGCCCGGATGCGTTCGCGTGCGCCTTCTGGGCGCAAGGGGGGGCTGGGGCTTGGGTTTTTCATTGCCAAAACCCTACTTCAGCGCACTGGCGGGGAAATATCCTTTGCAAACAAAGCGTGGCCGGATCCCGCTGCTGGGGTGGGCCAGCGGGGCGCGTGGGTTTGCGTGCGTTGGTTGCGTGCGCGGATCGAGGTGACGTGAACGCTCGCGTCTGTGTGGTCGCTCTGCCTGAGGCCGGGTGCGACATCGCGACTTACTGCGCGCGTAGGCGAAGACGTCCCGCGCTAAAATAAGCATGCAACTGAACCGTCTCGCTGCTGGCTGCGTAACAGGGAAAAGACGATTTCAGGTGAAGTGAGACTGCGGGAGACGAAAACATGTCGGAGATGCTTACGGTGTCATCATCAGGTTCAGAATTTCAGCAGCCAATCGTGTTCAACGAACGCCTCCCGGATGATGCTACCCTATTGATCGTCGATGACGATGAACCGCTGCGTCGCAGGCTCGGGCGTGCGATGGAACGTCGTGGTTTTGAGCCAGAGCTTGCTTCGGGTTTAACCGAAGCGGTAACGATGGCGAGGGCGCGTCCCCCTGCCTTCGCCGTCGTTGACCTCCGGCTGTCCGATGGTGACGGCTTGAAGGTGGTGAACGCCATCCATGAAATCCGCGAAGACTGCCGGGTCATTATCATGACCGGATATGGCAATATCGCGACGGCGGTCGCCGCCGTCAAAGCTGGAGCGATTGATTATCTCCCCAAGCCCGCCGACGCCGATGACGTTGAAAAGGCGTTGCTTGCCGGAGAGGGGGAGCGTCCCGATCCGCCGATTAATCCCATGTCGGCTGACCGGGTGCGCTGGGAACATATTCAGCGTGTGTTTGAGCTCTGCGACCAGAATGTATCCGAGACCGCCCGGCGCCTGGGTATGCATCGGCGTACCTTGCAGCGCATTCTCGCCAAGCGCGCACCGAAATAGGTTTACCCGTCGCTGACGTTTGAAATGCACTGCCCCTTGCGTTCGAACTGCCGCGCGAGTGGAACACTTCATCGCGGCCGGGTAGCCTTATCTTCAAAAAAGTTGAATAATTATGCGCGCGCCTAAACAGGCCGTTTGCGACTACCGTTCTGTTGGTCAGCGAATGGCCGCCATAAGCTTAGATGAGCAATATGACCTGTTGACGTGCCCGAACGTCGTGGCCCAGCGCGGTGTCCGGGTATTCGATCCAGGTCCTGTTTGATGCGACCCAAATATGAACCATCAGGTCTTTGTTGTCTGATGAAGGTAAGGATTTTCGTGATGTCGTTTATGAAGAAACCGATCTGTGCCGCGATGTTTGCCGTAACTGCTGGCATTGCGAGCGCCCCGGCGATCGCGGCGGACCTTGAGCTGCCCTATGATCAATTCACGCTCGAGAATGGTCTGCGGGTTGTTGTCCATGAAGACAGGAAAGCGCCATTGGTCGCCGTTTCCATCTGGTATCATGTTGGTTCAAAAGACGAACCAGAGGGGCAAACCGGCTTTGCGCATCTGTTTGAGCACCTCATGTTCAATGGGTCTGAAAACTACGATAATGAGTGGTTTTTGCCATTGGAGGAAGTTGGCGCAACCGACCTGAACGGGACGACATGGTTTGACCGGACGAACTATTTCCAGACAGTGCCGACGCCTGCGCTCGATCGCATCCTCTGGATGGAATCCGATCGTATGGGCCATCTGCTTGGTGCGGTGACGCAGGAAAAGCTTGATAACCAAATAGGTGTTGTGAAGAACGAAAAGCGTCAGGGCGACAACCGGCCCTATGGAAGGATGCAGTACGCAACGCTCGCTGGCCTTCTGCCTGAAAACCATCCTTATGCCCATTCAACCATCGGATCCTTGGAAGATCTGACTGCGGCCTCGCTCGAGGATGTAAAGGATTGGTTCAATAAATATTATGGCGCGGCAAATACGGTGTTGGTCCTGGCCGGCGATATTGACCTGGAAACGGCCAAAACCAAGGTCGAGAAATATTTTGGTGATATTCCCGCTGGCCCGCCCTTAACCCGGGCAAAGGCAAATGCGCCGAAATTGTCCGATGACAAATTCGAGATCATGTATGACCGGGTGCCCCAGCCAAAGATTGACCGTAATTGGGTGGCACCGGGCCGGACCACCAAGGACGCGGCCCTGTTGACACTTGCCGCGGAAATTCTGGGCGGGGGTAAGACATCCCGCCTCTACAAACACCTTGTATACGATCTTGAATTGGCTACCAGAGCAACCGCCTCTAATCAGGGCCAGGAACTGATGAGTTTTTACTCGGTCACTGTCGATGCCAAACCAGATGCGGATCTGGACCGGGTTGAGGCGGAAATGAACAGTGTGTTGGCGGCGTTTCTGACCCGCGGCCCGACGCGCCAGGAGTTGGACCGTGCAAAGACCGCGATCGAAGCAAGCACAATCCGCGGACTGGAAAAGGTTGGCGGCTTTAGCGGTAAGGGGGTTCGTCTCGCGCAAGGTGCGCTTTATGCGGACGACCCTGGATTTGTATTGAAGCAGCTGGACTGGATCAAATCTGCAACGGCGGGGGAAGTTTTAGCCGCGGCACGAAATGTCATGAACGCCGGTTCATACCAGCTTACAGTGCTTCCGTTTCCAGAATATAAGACAAAGTCCAGCGATGTTGACCGCTCTGCAGGTTTGCCTGCCGTGCCAACCTCGCCGGACCTTACTTTCCCGGAAGTTCAGGAAACAACATTGCGCAATGGCGTTAAAGTGGTTCTGGCGGAACGTGCCGCGATACCAGTTGTAAATCTCTCCGTACAGTTCGATGCAGGGTATGCCGCTGACGCAGTGGCAGGCGGGAAGCTCGGCCTGGCGTCATATACCAGCTCAATGCTTGACGAAGGGGCTGGCCGTCGGACTGGCCTGCAGATCGCGGAAGATCTGGAAGGTCTTGGTGCGACCCTCTCGACAAGCGCGTCCCTGGATAGTTCTGGCGTCTCG
>SHAI01000133.1 GCA_004213235.1 Parvularculaceae bacterium | reverse complement strand
ACGATCGTTTGCGCCAAAAGGCGGCAAGGCGTTTTTTCGAGGCGATATTTTCTCCGGTTCTGATTGCAGAACGACTGACCGCGCCAGCCGATAAGTCCGGTCGCCAGCGTGCGCCGCGAGAGCGCGCTGCAGGGAAAGTTACCGGTTATTTTGAGCCAAATTTTCCGGCGTCAAAACTGCCCACAGCGCGATTTTCAGCGCCCTTGCACGCGCGGCCGGAAGATCTCGTCATGGTCAATCTCCAATCCTTTGACGCAGAGTTGGCCGGCAAACGCCTTGCCGGTTACGTTGAAGGCGGACATTTAAAACCATATGCGACACGCGCGGACATAAATCGCGGTGCCCTTGGCCAGAAGGCTGAAATTATAGCCTATATGGACCCGACGGATCTGTTCTTTCTCCAGATTCAGGGCTCTGGTCGTATCTATTTCAGTCGCGACGAAGGCGGGCACGAATTGCGGGTTGGCTATGATGGGCAAAATGGCCGGCAATATTATGCAATCGGGCGCGCTTTGATTGAAAACGGGTCGATTCCGCGTGAAAAAATGTCGATGCAGGCTATTGAGGCCTGGTTGCGTCAGGCATCGCCGGATGAGGCGGCACGATTGCGGGAACGAAACCCGTCTTATGTTTTTTTCCGTGTACTGGAGGATTTGCCAATTCCTGACCTCGGCCCCCTGGGTGCGCAGGGTGTTCAGCTAACTGCGGGGCGCAGCCTGGCAGTGGATCGCCGTTACCATGGATTGGGTGCGCCGATTTACGTTGTTCGGGACGGGAAATTTGCCAGCGAAGGCACCGTCAAAGAAACCGGCGCGCTGTTCATCGCACAGGATGTTGGCGGCGCCATCAAAGGGCCGCTCCGCGGTGACATATATGTTGGGTCTGGCACTGGTGCCGGGGAAATAGCTGGGCAAATGAACGATCCGGCTGTCCTCTATGCGCTTTTGCCGAAGCAAATTGCCAAACAGTACCCATTTCTTGATGGGGCGCGTCCATGATGCAGGTTAAGCCACATGGTTTGCAAAGTGCGTAAGCGCCGGGTAACGCCCGCAGAGGCGTCGCTATGGCAGCGCGCCATTAAAGATGTCGCGCCATATGATCCCCATAAAGAGGAGATAACGGGAGATAACATAAAGCCAGAAACGGCGCGCGGTCAGGTGGGGGTGTTATCACATTCGAAGAATGTAGCTCCTGCCCTGCCGGAGAAGAGGCGCCAGAGCCGAAACGTCCCACGGGTCACGGCTTATGGCGCTGGTGACCCGAAGCGGGACCGTCTTGCAGCGAACAGGAGATTGCCGATCGAGCGGGTTCTCGATCTCCACGGCATGACCCAATTGGCGGCGGAACGTGCCTTTCACCAGTTTGTGCAAATGGCGTATACTGATGGGTGCCGCTGCGTGCTCATCATAACAGGTAAGGGCGGCCCGGCATCTGCCAGCAATATGACGCACGCTAGAATGCGCCGGGGCCAACCAATTTATGGCGGGATGGAAGACGCATATCCCCGCCGCGGCGTTCTTCGCGACCGATTGCCAGATTGGGCAGACGGGCCGCGACTGCGGCACATGATTGCGCGCTTGTCCAAAGCCCGCCCGAAAGACGGCGGCGACGGCGCGTTCTACCTGTTTTTAAAGGCATGAATGTACCGGGCCGCTGCGTCGAACAATGGGTATTTGCAAGGGCAATCAGCCAAGCCCAAGCTGCGCCAGGACAGCGCGTGCCAGAGCAGCAATATCGTGCCGCCCGATCCATGCTAATGACGCAAGACCAGCGCCTAAGGCCAGATTAATGACCGTGCGGTGTTGGATCCAAATTCCGCGAACCTTGGTGTTTACAAATGACCGTAAACCTTCGCGCAACATGCGGCGTTCGCTTAGCGGTGGCAATTGGTGGTCATACAGCGGCATCGCAGCGAGTACCGAAGCGCTGCGTTGTTTTGAGCGCTCAAATGCAACGCGCAGCACTTTGGCCGCAGTAGAATTAATTTGGTCACGATCAAATTCAATATCAAAAACTATCGGTGCCGGGGTGTCCTCGCCAGAATCGTCGCGGATTTGTGTTTGCCGATGGCGCACGTTCGCGCTGCGTAATACGTCTGCGAAATCTCCCGTGGATGCTGCTTCTCCGCTCCGTGTAAAGCGCAGCATCAGGCGAACGCCTTGAACCTCGTCGCCATCATATTCATCGCGGATCCCTTTGATGCGTGCGGTCCAGAATTTTGCCCGCCTATCCGACAGGGCCAATTTATCGTCCACGGCACTTTTATCGACAATCTTCCGAACGACGAAAAATGATGTCTGATTGCGCGGTTCTGCCGGGTCAAAGTCATCCATTTCCGGATCGATGATCACATAATCAGGCGAACGCATTGCGACACCAAGGGGCATGACAACGCCGTAAAGTTTATTTCCCGCCTGATCAGCTGACATGGTGGACTGGAACGTTGTGCGGCCATGCTCCGGGTCAAAGAATGCAGCCGTCTGGCGTGAATTATTCAGTGTACCGCGCGCAAGCCGGGCCATCTCCCGGTGAGGCTCGACCTGTTGCAGGGAGCCTTTCACATCCACGCCCGACCCGCGCAGGCTATCGAGTTTGGATTTGCATCGCCGCAGGGCATCAGGGCCGGCGAAGACCGTATCAATCCGCTCGCGGATCATATATTGAGATGGCGTGTCAAGCTGCATGCCCATGCGCTGGTCAAACCGTCCCTCTGGCGTGCCTGCCCCCTGCCCCCATCGTGCAACATCGTCGCCCTCGGTGCCAAAGCGTGGGCGGTGTGCGTTTAATATCGATGACAGGCTTGAGCCAGGGTGGGATGTCTGCACCACGTCCAGCAATTGTGGTTCGTATACCGCAAGACAAAATCCATCATCGGCGCAAACCTGGTCAACCGCGACCAGGGCGAACAGGTTCGAAATCGTGTTCAGCGTCTCAATATCGTACCCCAGTTTAGGGGCATAAAACGGAACCAGCGCCACATCCGCATTGCTGTCATTAACCGCCATAAGTGCCTGCTCTTTGGTGAAGAGCGGTTTGTATTCGGGGGTTTTCAGGTCAAAATGCGATGGTGGTGGGTCATGGCGGTTCCCGGCATCCTGGTTAGTTGTGCCCAGTCTGAGGCCCGAAAACTTGGCGTGCGTTCCGGCCCATTCGCCTGCATCGCGCAGGAGGTGGCGCCGCGCGTCTTTAAAGCCCTGAACATATTTGTCGGCGGCCGTGTAGCCGAAACCAAACTCCTCGCCTGTGAAGGCGATTCGCACGCGTTTTTTACCAAGGTTTCGCTGGCTATTGTTCATGCCCGGTACGCCATCCGCCATTCCGATCCCCACTTCTGCGAAGATAGATTAACCCTTGCGCGCGACTTCGCAAAGGGCATCGTTTCAAACGGCTGTTGCGCTTTCGACACATCTGGTTCCCATCAGCGGTACCTGTCGCCCAATTCCTTGAAAAAAGACCCTGCCGCCGCCGGTTTTTCGTTCGATCAAGCGTGCCGAGCGCGCGAGCATGATAACCTCCAAACCGGCCGTGATGGATAAATCCGAGCCTGAAAATTTGGGTTCAAAGCACGTATTTTGACAAATCCGCGTCCTTGGCGATTTTTTCCAGGCGATCATTCACATAGCTTGCGTCAATCAACATCTCCTGGCCGTGGCGGTCGGGCGCATCATAGGAGAGCTCTTCCAGCACCTTTTCCATGATTGTCGCCAGACGTCGCGCGCCGATATTTTCAACGTTTGCATTCACCGCTGCTGCGCCATCCGCCAGCGCGTCCAGGGCATCATCGCTGAAGCTCAGGTCTACGCCCTCGGTCGCCATCAGCGCGATATATTGTTTGATCAGGCTTGCCTCTGGCTCCGTCAAAATGCGTTTTAGATCATCTCGCGATAATGCTTCCAGCTCCACGCGAATAGGCAACCGACCCTGTAGTTCAGGCAGCAGATCCGATGGTTTGGCGGTATGAAAAGCCCCCGATGCCACGAATAAGATATGGTCGGTCTTCACTTGCCCATGTTTTGTCGAAACGGTCGCGCCCTCGATCAGCGGCAGGAGGTCCCGCTGCACGCCCTCGCGAGAGACGTCTGCGCTGGAGCGTCCTGAATCGACGCCGCGCGCGATTTTATCGATTTCGTCGATAAAAACGATGCCGTCGTTCTGGGCCAGTTCCAGCGCCTCTGCCGTGATGGCATCATCATCGAGGAGCTTGTCGCCCTCCTCCGCCATTAATGGTTCATAGGCATCGCGCACTTTGAGGCTGCGTTTTTTGGCTGGCCCGGCAAAGGATTTGCCGAGAATGTCGGAAAGGTTGATCATGCCAACCTGCGCGCCAGGCATGCCCGGAATTTCAAAGCTCGGACCAGCGCCGGTTTCGCGAATTTCAAGCTCAATTTCGGTGTCGTCCAGGTCGCCGCTTCTTAACCGATTGCGAAAGCTCTCTCTTGTTTTTTCCCCTGCGTCCGGACCGACCAGGGCCGCCAGGACCCGTTCTTCAGCCGCCTCCTGAGCCCTGGTTTTGACTGCCTCGCGCTTTTTGTCGCGCACCAGGCCGATGGCCACTTCAACCAGGTCACGAATGATGGAATCTACGTCGCGCCCGACATAACCAACTTCGGTGAACTTTGTTGCTTCAACTTTTAAAAACGGTGCGCCTGCGAGCTTTGCGAGCCGCCTGGAAATCTCCGTTTTGCCGACGCCCGTTGGCCCGATCATCAAAATGTTCTTGGGTGTAATTTCATCCTGAAGCGCGCCGTCTACCCGCCGCCTGCGCCAGCGATTTCTAAGGGCAATAGCAACAGCGCGTTTTGCCGCCTTCTGGCCAATAATGAAACGATCAAGCTCTGAAACGATCTCGCGCGGGCTAAAGTCTGTCATAAATATGCTTGTCCCTCGGACCTGATAATGCGGAAAGGTCCACTTAGTTTGCTTGCTAGTTAACTCAAAAAACGGGCTAATTGTCAGCGGATTTCAGGAAATTATCTCAACCGTCAGGCTATCATTCGTGTAAACACAAACTTCAGCAGCGATCTTCATGGCCTTGCGGACAATATCCTCTGCGCCAAGATCGGTTTCCTCCAGCAGGGCGCGCGCAGCGGCCCTTGCGAATTCGCCCCCTGATCCAATCGCGGTCACGCCGAATTGTGGTTCTATGACATCGCCAGCGCCAGTGAGCGTCAATGTCACATCCTTATCGGCGACGATCATCATGGCTTCCAATCGCCGCAGATAACGGTCCATGCGCCAATCCTTGGCAAGTTCGACGGCGGCGCGGGTTAACTGGGTTGGGTGTTGTTCCAGTTTGGCTTCCAGGCGTTCCAGCAGGGTAAAAGCGTCCGCCGTGGCGCCGGCAAACCCGGCGATAACGCCCCCCTGCCCGCCCGGGTCCTTGTGCCCAATCCGCCGCACCTTGCGTGCATCGCCCTTCACGACGGTCTGGCCAAGGCTCACCTGGCCGTCACCGCCGACACACACCGTGTCGCCGCGACGCACCGCGAGGATGGTTGTGCCATGCATTTCAATCGGGTTGGACATGTCCGGGATCCTCTTGACGTTCGGGAAGGAAGACATAGGTCGATATTCGCCAAGGTCCACCCTTAAGGGGGCCTGTTTTTCGATCAAATATAATCTATGCGCGTGCCAAGTGCTGAAAAATCAGCTACACGCCAAGCTATGGATGTCTCAATGAATTTTTCTGAACGCGCCGCCACGATGGAGCGCAAGACCAAGGAAACGGAAATTCTTGTTGCGCTCGATCTCGACGGCGCTGGGGAATATGACGTCGAAACAGGGATCGGCTTTTTCGATCATATGTTGGAAGCGTTTTCCAGGCATTCCCTGATCGATCTAAAAGTTCGCGCCGAGGGTGATCTTCACGTCGATATGCACCACACCGTTGAGGATGTCGGCATTGTCATGGCCCGTGCCTTTCAAAAGGCCGTCGGGGATATGGTTGGCATCCGCCGGTTTGGATCTGCCTATGTCCCGATGGATGAAACGCTATCCCGGGCAAGCGTGGACGTCTCCATGCGCCCCTATCTGATCTGGCGGGTTGATTTTCCCCGAGACAAAATTGGCGACATGGACACAGAGCTGTTCAAGGAATGGTTCCACGCATTTGCGACCAATGCTGGCATCTGCCTCCATGTTGAAAATCTCTACGGGACGAATTGCCACCACATTGTTGAGAGCTGTTTCAAGGCAACCGCCCGGGCGGTGCGCCAGGCGATAGAGATTGACCCTCGGGCTGAAGATGCCCTGCCCTCCACCAAAGGTGTCCTTGGCGGATAATTTAAGACTATTTCTCCCGTAATTGCCGTGACCTCTTCGCAGTTACAGCATGGGCGCGTATAGTATTTGTCGAGGTCACCCGGTCGCGATGACAGAACACGTAGCGATTATCGATTATGGATCCGGCAATCTGCGCTCGGTGCAGAAGGCGTTGCAACGTGCTGCGCGGCAAGCTGGCATTGCTGCGTCTGTCGATCTCGTGTCGGACGCGGATCAACTTATCGCGGCGGACCGTATTATTTTACCTGGTGTGGGTGCTTTTCGTTCGTGTTTTCAAGGACTTGAGGCGATGCCGGGTATGTTGGACGCCATGCGCGAACGGGTTTTAAGGCGTGGTGCGCCATTCCTTGGGATATGCGTCGGGATGCAGTTGCTTGCTAATCATGGGGTGGAATTTGGCAAAACGCCTGGCCTTGGGTGGATTTCTGGTCATACGGCCCCTCTGCCACCGAGCGCTGAGCGCCGCGCGCCGCACATGGGCTGGAATTGCGTCGAATTCAAACGTGATCATCCGGCATTGGACCGACATTTGTCTGGCGCTGATTTTTATTTCGCCCATACATATCATTTTGATGCAGAAATGGCATCGGACATAATTGGTGTTTGCGCGTATGGGCCCCCGTTCCCAGCGATCATCGGGCGCGATAATCTGC
>SHAI01000132.1 GCA_004213235.1 Parvularculaceae bacterium | reverse complement strand
AGATCTAATGCCGCGCGCACAGCGGCTAGGGACGTTTCAGCGCGAAAACCTTCTTCGGCGAGGCGCGCCGCAGCGTCGTAATCCAGCTTGGCACGTTTTTGTGCCGCGCGTGCTTCGTTCAAGTTGGCGCGCCGCGCATCTTCGCGCAGCTGGCATAAAACGTCCCCTTTTTTGACATACGTGCCAGGTTTGGTAGGTGTGGCTTCAATCATGCCAGGCGTTTCAGCACGGACAGTCACTTTGCGTGCGGCTTCGCTGCGCCCTCGGATCTTAACGACATCCTGCCGGGGTTCTGATTGCACTTCTTCCGCTATTACGTGGAACAGGACAGGTCCTATTACCTCTTCATCGACGGTGGTCTCACTGCCGAAAAGGCTATGAACGCCGAAATAGACCAGGACAAGCGCCAAAATAGCCAGCGATATTTTGACCGATGAAGATAGCCCCATGGCCCTACCCCTCAAAATAATTTTGCCGAAACAAATGTCGGCAACCAGAACTGCTACGTTCCAACCGATAGTGGCGGATTTTAACCACCACAATGTAGGTGGCAACGATCAAGGAAACGTCAATGGATTGAACTGCGAAACTGTGAAACTGCGGTCGGCGGGCTGCTTTATGGCGATATGGGTCAAGCATTCCCGTTAAACGGGTTTGGATTAACTTTTTGGATATCAAACGGGCGTTCTTTTGCGCCGGATCTTGCGTGAATATGCAGATCTCGTGAGCGTGTTTCTATTGGGCCTTGCTTAATTTCTCGCAGAACAAGACCGCTTCTTTTTGAGGAGGGAAGCGTAGAAACATCTGCCGGGCTTACAGCAGACACAAGGCTTCCCTTCGGCCAGGAACGAAACTGCTGAATTTCGCCGGGTGTTCAAAGGGAGCTTCACCAGATCAAGACACCGCGCGAGATAAGTCTCACCCCGGCGTTGTGCCGGAAATACCGCTCGTCCATTCGGCGCGCACGTGCGCATCTTTTTCACTCAACAGGGCTGTTTGAGATAACACCGAAAAAGTTTCTTTGCTGAATAATTGCTTTGCCGCCCAAACCGCGGCAACGCGAACGAGCGGCGACGGGTCGGCAAGGCGCGGCTTGATGGCATCGTGAAATTCACCATTACCTGAGTTTCCAATTGCGATCATGACATTGCGGATGAACCTGTCCCGGCCCGTGCGTTTCACCGGTGATCCTGAGAAAAACGCGCGAAATGATGTGTCATCAAGTTCCGATAGTTCACGCAGTGACGGCGCGTTTAAAGCGTCCCGCGCTTTGAGTTTTGCCTCCTTTGCCGCATGAGCAAACTTGTTCCAGGGACATACTGCGAGACAATCATCACAGCCATAAATTCTATTACCAATCGCCTTGCGATATGCTGGCGGAATGTGCCCTTTGTGTTCAATGGTCAGGTAGGAGATGCATTTTCGGGCATCCAGCTGGTAGGGCGCAGGGAACGCTTTTGTCGGGCAGATATCAAGGCAGGCCTGGCAAGAACCACAATGATCCGTTTCTGGAATGTCTGCTACCAGGTCGAGTGTGGTGAAAATGCTTCCCAGGAAAAGCCATGATCCGTGATCGGTTGAAACCACATTTGTGTGCTTGCCCTGCCAACCAATACCAGCGCGCTGGGCCAAGGGTTTTTCCATTACCGGGGCAGTGTCAACGAAAACCTTCAGCGCACCGCCATGAGTGTCAATCAGCCTGCGGGCAAACTGTTTAAGCCTCTTTTTCAGGACGTCATGATAGTCGCGGCCTTTTGCGTAAACCGATATTGCACCTTCATTTGGTCGGTTAAGAATGGTCAGCGGATCCTCATCAGGCCCATAGTTCATGGCGACCATGATGATAGATCGGGCGTCGGCCCAGAGCCCGCGTGGATGTCGGCGTTCGTCGCGCCGCGCCGCCATCCAGCCCATGTCTCCATGGCGCTCCAGCTCAACAAATTGGTCAAGGCGTTCGCCAGTTTCATCTGACAGGTGAGCCCGCGCAATGCGCACGGCATCAAAACCAAGTTCGTGCCCCATTTGTTTTATGCTGTCTTCGATGTGTGGAATGTGCTGCGGCATATTTGGGTGTCTTCACCAAGGTTAATAATCCGTACCGGTCGTAATGGTCAAATTGGGACAGCTCAATCCCCGTGTTCGACCTTAACGTCTCGGGGCGGGGAAGTGGCGACTGTGTAGCGGGCTAAAACTGCTGAAAATACGATCATTTTTTCGGTAAATGCCGGATCTCGCGCAATCGGCAGGTTTCTTGCGAACGTCCGTGGCAGGGCCAAAATGCAACGGACATGACAAAGCATGGATACATTTACCGACGATGCCATACCAGAATGGCGTAGGCCAGCGCCTATAGCGCGTTCAATCGCTGTGGTCCTATTTGGCTGGTCGCGGCCGGCTTTGGTATTTTTGGCCTGTATTGCGACATTAACGCCGTTAATTCTTTTCGCAGGACTGGCCCCATTTTTCCTCAGCCTGTCATCAACCATTGAGTTGATTGGCCCAATTGCGGATGCGCGTGCCGCGAGCGCCGGGGTAAAATCGGCGTCGGCGACGGCCCCATTCTATCAGTTTCTTTTAACGCTGGCCGAACGATTTGCGCCAACGCCCGGCCGAATCTATTTGGTCGCCAAGGCAATCGCAGCAATTCTCGCGGCATTTCCATTGGCGTATTTCGTTGCCGTTCGCTTCCCCATGGTCAAAGCTATTGCCATCTGCATCGCCGTGACCGCGGTGATTGTGGCCCCATTCAGCGGCCCATCCGAAATCGCGTTGGCTTATTTTGTTGTTTTGGCAGTGGGTTTGCTGTGCCCGCCGACTGATGAGAGCCGCAACCGTGCCGCGTTTGAAGGGGGGCTTACGGCTGGTTTATTGTTTGCTTTGTGGATGCTCAGTCCGGCGTTTCTGGTCGCTGGTTTGCTGGCGCTTTTGGCCTGTACGTTTCTCACCGGTGGCAATGGGTTGACGCGTTTTGCATCGGCGTTTTTGTCCTTTGTCGTGATCGCTCTCCTGGCTGAGTTAACATCGCCTGGCATCAACGTTGCGCGCACGGCCGCGCTCACCGGGCAATTGAATGGTGGGCTAAGCGGGGACAGTATCATGACCACGGAACTCGCCGGGGGGGCGATATCTGCGCTGGTCGTTTTGTTTACGGCTGTCGTCTTTGGCGGACGCGAACACGTCAAAGCATGGTTGGTGAGTGGTTTTTTCGCCCTTGGTGGCGTGATTGCGTGCGGGTACGCCGGTGCGAACCCCGCTCTTGTGTTCATTGCCGCGGCCGGCATGGCAGTATTCTCAATGGCCTCGCCATTTTATGATGGTGTCTTTCGGGTTCATGACCGCGCGTCCATCGCGGCGGCAGTGGCGGTTGCGACATTATCGTTATTTTGGACGGGATTAGTTGCGGTCCAGGTCATCGGGCAACTGCACCTTCAAAGGCAAATCAGTGCTTCCAGCGATACGCTGCTGTCACGCGATTACGCAATTGTGCACGCGCAAGGCCAGCGAACTATGGAGATCGCGAATGGCATCGGTGCAGCAGGTGTGATGCTAAAACGGGTTCAGGAGATGCCTGCGCAAGAAGGTCACACGGATGCCCTGCGCGAAGTGTTGGCACGTCTGCGGCGTTTAACAAATGATGGCGTTTCGGTCGCCCTTCTCACCAGGGCGGATACAGCTTGCGTTCTCGTATCGGTCCGTCGGTGTCGATCCAATGGCTGGGACGCGGCGAATGATGCAAATGTCGTATTCGTCCCGCGTATTGATCTGGAAAAAGGTGCAAAGGAAATCCGCGCCCAGTCGGAAGCACTTCTTTATACCGACTTCACGCTCGCAGAACGGATGCTCTTTTGGGATGTATGGGTGCGTCGCGACATTGCCATCGCGCCTGAAGCGATCACTTTCGGCCGTGGGTTATGAGAGGTGGTGCCCCTGACGGGTTACGCCGCTGACGGGTTACGCCTGCCATAAGCAATGAAGTGAGGGTTATCGTAAGCGCGTGCTTCTTTGCCATATCGCAAATGATTGCCACCTGGATGTTCCACCACTTTACCGCCCGCTGCTTCCAGAACGGCCTGGCCTGCGCCGGTGTCCCATTCCATTGTTCGACCGAAGCGCGGATAAATGTCTGCAAGTCCCTCTGCAAGCAGGCAAAACTTGAGCGACGATCCGGCAGAAACAACCTCCGCTGCACCAATCTCATCCAGAAAAGAATCAGTTGCCGCGCTGCGGTGGCTCCGGCTCGCAATCGCGGTGATGTGCGCTTGATCAGGCACGCGTGCAGCAATGGACACCGGTTCCTCGAGGCACCCATGTGGTGTGACAATAATTTTTTCGGCACCCACACCAATTGCACCTCGGTATAGCTTTCCAAGGGCAGGGGCATAGACAACGCCGAGAATGGATTGTGTGTTTTCCACCAAAGCTATGTTGACGGTAAATTCGCCGCTGTCGCTGATGAATTCTTTGGTGCCGTCCATGGGGTCTACAAGGAAAAAAATCGACCCCAAATCGGGAATAAGGCCGCTCGATGCGGCTTCTTCAGCCAGAACCGGAATGGTCGGAAACTGGGTCGACAAACCATCGAGGATGATATCTTCTGCTGCCTTGTCTGCGGCCGTGACGGGCGATGCGTCCGCCTTTCGTTCGACAGCCACACCGCCAGCCCGCTGGGCCATGATTTCATGGCCGGCCTTGACGGCGAACTGTGAAAGAGCGTCCAGAATTTCGGGCAGGGTACCCAATTCCAAGTCAAATAGTTGCGACATCATCAATCTTTCATGTCCAAATCACCTGACGAGACCAGCGTCAGGAGGGTGTGTGTCGTATAAAGAAATTGTCTTAATTGGATCACCACAGCGGCGGTTCTCCGGGGAACATTAACACGTGTTGCAGTGCTGGGGCGACTGGTGACTCTAGCGTTTTTTGCTCGTGTTGCTGGTACCGATACAAGTGTGTCTGCCGCAATGACCAGATAGTGGCAAAGGAACTGCGTCTTTTTATCTACCTGCGAGCGGATGCAATGGTTTCAGATACCTATGATACACTTTACGCTCCACCATATAGAACAGCGTAAGCTGAAGCCCCGCCCTTAGGCTGCCCGTAAAACGAGCGGCCTTACACTGGTAACGTTTAGTTTGTTGGTGCTGAAAGCGACTTTACCTTAATTTATCACTCGACTACATGCTGGTTGTCGGAAGTTTGTTATTTGTTTGACGCGACTGAAAGAGCGCGCCTTTGTCTGGAGATACCCCATGCGTGTAGCAATTATTGGAACCGGCTATGTCGGGCTTGTGTCGGGCGCATGTTTTGCCGATTTCGGGCACGATGTTATTTGTGTCGATAAGGATGTTTCCAAGATTGATGCACTGATGCGCGGTGAGATCCCGATCTATGAGCCGGGATTGGATGCGCTGGTCGCTGAGAACGTTGAGGCGGGTAGACTGTCGTTTACCAAGGACCTCGGCGATGCAGTCAAAAATGCTCAAGCTGTGTTCATTGCGGTGGGGACGCCCTCACGCCGGGGAGACGGGTTTGCTGACCTTAGCTATGTCTATGCCGCGAGTGAGGAGATTGCCGCTGCAATTGCCGGCTACACTGTGGTTGTTACCAAATCGACCGTTCCAGTGGGAACCGGGTCAGAGGTCGAAGCAATTATCAAGCGTGTAAATCCAGATGCGGATTTCTCAGTTGTCTCAAACCCTGAGTTTTTGCGCGAAGGGGCCGCGATCGAGGACTTCAAACGCCCGGACCGCGTTGTTGTTGGCGCAGAGGATGAGCGCGCGCGCAATGTCATGAAGGAGCTGTATCGGCCACTCTATCTCAACGAAACGCCGATATTGATCACCAACAGGTCGACGTCCGAGCTTATCAAATATGCCGGCAATGCATTCTTGGCGACAAAAATTACCTTTATCAATGAGATGGCGGATCTGTGTGAGCATGTTGGGGCCAATGTGCAGGAAGTTGCACGCGGTATTGGTCTGGACGGACGGATCGGGTCAAAATTCCTCCACGCCGGTCCGGGATATGGCGGTTCGTGTTTCCCCAAGGATACGCTGGCACTTGTGCGAACGGCGCAAAGCAATGGCGCGCCGACAAAGATTGTCGAGGCGGTGGTTGAGGTAAATGATCGTCGAAAGCGGCAAATGGCAGACAGGATCATTGCTGCATGTGGTGGCAGTGTGAAGGGTAAAACGATTGGATTGCTCGGGCTTACCTTCAAGCCCAATACCGATGACATGCGGGACTCGCCGTCTTTGGCGATCGTGCCGGCGCTTGAGGAAGCGGGCGCGGTGGTGCGGGCATTTGATCCGGCTGGTATGGGAGAAGCCAAAGAGCACCTGAAGAATGTCGTATACTGCGATGGGCCCTATGACGCGTTGGATGGCGCAGATGCGGCGGTTTTGTTGACAGAATGGGATGTCTTCCGAGCGCTTGATTTTGACCGTATCAAATCACTTTTGAACGACCCAATTTTCGTTGACCTGCGGAACGTTTACGATCCTGGAACCGTTTGCACGCTCGGTTTTGACTATCATTCAATCGGGCGAGGATAAGACGCGCGCGATTGTTACGCCGCGCTCAACTTTTTTAGAACAGCAGATTTAGCTGCCTCGATGCTGTCCGGGGCACCAAGGCCGGCATGTTCAAAAATGTCTGCCGCAATGACGGGCGCTTCCGAGCGAAGGGCCGTTTGACCATTGTCGTCGACATAAATGAGTAAAAACCCGCTTTCAGCATCCATTGCGTGGCGCAGCAAGGACGGGTCCAGCCATTTGATCTCATTGCCGTTTTGGCGCGCTGGTAAGTTCGCGTAGACTTCGATGACGCGAATATCCTCCCCAATGATTGTGGCTACCGCCGGTTTAAGCAGCCGCCTTTGAAGCTGACATCCAGGATTATCTGGTTCAGTGCCGAAGATAAAAATTGTCCGACGCGGCGAGAATTGATTGAAGCCATGGGTCAGCATGGGGTGGGCCGAACTTGGCCAGACAACCGGCTCTCGCGTTGTGGCTGCTGCGAATAACCCAAGGGCAATGCCTATCGCAATAAATAAGGCGGTCACGCTCATGGATACGATCCCTAGCCCTTTTTGCTGCACGCGGTTTCG
>SHAI01000131.1 GCA_004213235.1 Parvularculaceae bacterium | reverse complement strand
GATTGATCCTTATATGGACTGTCGTCTGAACCGACCTCATCCCTGCTCGCTTCATTCTTGCCCGCGTCATCACTGCCCGCGGATGGCGCACCGGTGGAGACAACGACCATTGCCGCACGCAGGACGCGCTCACCCAGGACAAAACCCGTTTGCGCTGTTTGTGCGACGTGGCCTGAGGGAATGCCCTCAGCCGGTGCCTGTGCCACCGCCTGATGCATATTCGGGTCGAATTTCTCACCCTGTGGGTCGATCTTGCGCACACCATGACGCTCAAGAACGGTAAGCAGTTCCTTTTCCGTCATGAGGATGCCGGTCATGAGCCCTTTCAAGGTCTCCGCATTTAGCGCAGCATCTTCCCCCGGTGCCGAGGCAACAGCGCGCTCGAAATTATCAGCCACCGGCAACAGATCCCGGGCAAAATTTGCGATTGCATATTTCGCCGCATCCGCCTTTTCCCGCTCAGCGCGCCGCCGGGTATTTTCCAATTCCGCTGCGGCTCGCAAAACACGATCGTTTAGCTTGTCAATTTCATCCTGCAGCGCCGCCGTTGCCGCCCGTGCGATGGTTTCAACGTCCTGATCGTCGATATCTAATTCAGCGGCCGCTTCGCGCGCAGCTTCTTCCGACGCCTCTACGGCGTCGTCAAAATCGCCCTGGCCCGCCTTAGACTGGTATTCATTATCACCCATTTTGGAAATTCTCATTTAACTGGAAAAAGTTACCGACCGCCCGGCCTGAAGGCCGATGTACGCAGCCAGGCCGTTCTTTTCAACCTGTCCGCCCCAGTACTTTTGACACCGCGTCCGCCGTATAGTCGACGATGGGAACAATCCGCGCATAATTCAGGCGCGTTGGCCCAAGCACAGCCAACACCCCGACAATCTGATTGGACTGGTCGCGATAAGGCGCGGCGATCACGGACGAGCCACTCAACGAAAAAAGCCGGTTCTCTGACCCGATAAAGACTTTGACCCCTTCACCTTTTCTGGCTGAATTCAACACATCAATGACGTCTTTTTTCCGCTCCAGATCGTCGAAAAGCATTCGGACTTTTTCCAAATCCTCTTCTGTCGTTTCATCCAGTAACCGCCCGCGCCCACGCACGATCAAACTGGACCGCTCACCGCCGGAAAGCTCTGCGACGCCAGCACCAACGAGTTTCGCCGTCAGTTCGTCGAGTTGGGCTTCGTTTGAACTCACCTCTTTGAGGATATCAGCACGCACTTCATGGAGCGTTTTGCCCCGCAAACGGGTGGATAAAAAATTCCCTGCCGCAATCAACGAGGCTGGCGGCAAGCCCTCAGGCAGCGCCATTACGCGGTTTTCCACGCGCCCATCTTCAAACACGAGAATTGCCAGAGCTTCGCTCGGTGCCGTACCAACGAACTCCACATGGCGCAGCGCCGCTTCGCTCTTTGGCGCGACAACCAGGCTGGCCGTTTGCGTGAGGCCAGACAATCGCGCAGCCGCCTGTTCCAGAACACTGGCCCCATCGCCGGGGGCATTGCCAATGTCCAGGGTTTGCCGCTCCTCCAGGGTCAAATCGCCCAGCTGCATCATGCCATCCACGAACAGTCGCAGCCCCAGATCCGTCGGCAAACGCCCTGCCGAAATGTGCGGCGCATGCAGCAGCCCCAGATCGGTCAGATCTGCCATGACGTTACGTATGGTCGCCGCAGAAACACCAAGCGCCGCATCTTGCGATAGCGTCCGCGAGCCGACAGGCTCCCCGGTTGAAAGATAAGTCTCCACAAGGCGGCGGAACACATCCCGTGCTCTGGCGTCGATGTCGTTGATCACACTCATGAGGGAATTTTAAGCAAGACCGCGGCCCTTGCCTAGATGCTGATTGCGTGATGCATGCCTCTCGACTTTTCCAGGCAGTCTCGTTACCTCACTCCAGACCAGAAATTCTCCCAATAATTCACGTTTAGAAAAGGACGGCGATATGCGCCCATCTGGCCGGAGCTTCAACGAATTGCGGCCCATCGTTTTGGACCGCGGGTTCGCCAAACACGCGGAAGGCTCATGCCTGATAAAATGCGGCGACACCCATGTCCTTTGCACAGCGTCCTGGGATGAGACAACACCGCCATGGCTTCGTGGGCAGGGCCGTGGCTGGGTCACGGCAGAATATGGCATGCTCCCGCGCGCGACCCATGAACGCACACGCCGCGAAGCCAAAAAGGGCCAGTCCGGCCGTACCCAAGAAATACAGCGCCTCATTGGCCGGTCGCTTCGCGCCGTGGTTGACTTAAAGGCGCTTGGCGAACGGCAAATCCTGATCGATTGTGACGTGATCCGGGCCGATGGCGGCACCCGCACGGCCTCCATCACCGGCGCGTGGGTCGCCCTGTCGGAATGTTGCAACTGGGCGGTAAAAGACGGGGTTATCAAAACCAATCCGATAATGGACTCAGTTGCGGCCATTTCCTGCGGGATTGTCGGCGGGGCACCGGTTCTCGATCTGGATTATGTTGAGGACTCCAATGCGGACGCCGATGTGAATTTCGTGATCACCGGACAGGGCGGGCTTGTCGAAGTGCAAGGCACGGCAGAAGGCGCACCATTCTCCGAAGAGCATTTACAGGCCATGCTGACCCTGGCGAAACAGGGCTGCACCGAGCTAAAATCCGCACAAAACGCGGCGCTTCAATAAGCCAACAGTCAGCATGGGTCGTTCGAAATAAACTCGTAAATCGGCATTAATGATGCGGCGCAAAACATAAACGCCAGATATGGTCTCTTTCACTCCTGCCGATTATCGCTACACTACCTAATAGTTCGGCGGCGTTTGTCGCCTGAAAGCGAGGATGCTCTGAGTTTGGATGCCGTACATTCACGATTAAAAAGCATGCATCGCGGCCATCCAGCATCGCGGGATGGCGCACTATCGCCTGATCAAACCATGGACCGCGGTGATGTGGATAAACAATCAGACAAGCACATTGTTGCAACACTGATCGAAGAGCGGGCAGCAAATTTGATCCAGCGGCCCTTATGGCCGCTTTACCGTTCTTTTCTGTATCCAATTCTGAAATATCGCAGCGCCATCCGCATGGCTGATGCAATCGCGCCAATGTCGGGAGTGGATGCCCTGGAGCACGTAAGTGATCTCCTGACCCTTGATGTCACCACAACTGACCTTGAGAAAATCCCGGAAAAAGGCCGTGTGCTGATTGCCGCCAACCACCCGACCGGAATTGCCGATGGCATTGCAATGTATGATGCGCTGAAGAAGCGGCGTCCCGATGTTATCTTTTTTGCCAATCGGGATGCAGTTCGGGTGAATGAGCGCTTTAACGAGGTTCTCATCCCGGTTGAATGGGTGGAAGAAAAACGCACGCGCGAGCGCTCGCGTGAGACTTTGAAGGCAACAAAAGAGGCGTTTACGGAAGACCGCTGTGTTGTTCTTTTCCCGTCTGGCCGACTGGCGTTTATGGACGAGAATAAAATACTGACCGAACAGGAATGGATGAACTCAGTCGCCATATTTGCCCGAAAATATGATTGTCCGGTCATTCCAACCCATGTGCAGGCACGCAATTCGTGGCTGTATTACTGGTTCTGGCGGCTGAGCGATGAACTGCGCGATATTACCCTGTTCAATGAACTGCTAAACAAGCGCGGCAAGCCGTTTCACATGACATTCGGCGATATGATCATGCCGGAAGAGTTACGCGGCGACCCGAACGAAGTGACATTGGCCCTGCGCCAACATACTGTTGATAACGTCACTGCGGGCCGGCCCTGGACACCCATCAAGTGACGCGAAACGAACGGTCCCGCACGACTGATCAGCCGGAACGATAAGTCATATCCATAAAGACATCTTCAAGGTCTGGTTCGTCGGTTGTCAGATCACGGACTGTAATTCCAGCATCATTCAACCGGTCTAACACATCCCGAACCTGTACATCGCTCGGCCGATAGGGAATCGCAAGACTTCCATCGACGCATAATTCCGCCTCGAACGGTGATAGATCCGGCGCAACAGCAAGGGGCTCTGTTGGTGTGACTTTCAGGGTTTTGCGATCAAGGGTCGCGAGTAATTCATCAGTTCGCTGACACGCCACGACCTCGCCCTGGTTGATGATGGCAATCTCATCACAGAGTTCTTGCGCCTCTTCCAGGTAATGCGTGGTCAAGACAATGGTCGTGCCCTGTTTGTGGAGCTCCACCACCTGGTCCCACAATCGCTGCCGCAATTCGATATCAACGCCGGCTGTAGGTTCATCGAGAATAAGAATAGGCGGCGCGTGAACCATGGCTTTTGCAACCAATAGCCGCCGCTTCATCCCGCCAGACAGCTGGCGGACATAGGCATCGGCCTTGTCAGCGAGACCGAGCGCATCGAGAATCTCCATTGTCCGGCGCTTTTCTTTCGGCACGCCATAAAGCCCGGCGGTGATCTCCAAGGATTCCTTTGGCGTGAAAAACACATCCATCGTGATTTCCTGGGGCACCACGCCGATTGCGGCCCGCGCGGAACGGGGGTTGGCGTCGATATCAAGCCCCCAGACAGAAACATCACCGGCGGTTTTGCGCACCAAACCCGACAGGATATTGATGAAGGTGGATTTGCCCGCCCCATTCGGCCCCAGCAGACCGAAAATCGAGCCCGTCGGGATGGACAGATCAATCCCCTTCAACGCCTCCTTCGCCGGCGACTTCTTGTTCCCTGCGTATGTTTTCTTCAGCCCACGTGCTGCAATCGCAATTTCAGGATTGGCGGTATACGCCATTGGCCGCGCTCCTTGACAAAGCTCAGATATCGGGCGGCCGTCGCGCCGGGTCAACCGTCCATTGCATGCTCGCCGGGACATTTGCCGCCAACCGATGCTTGACGCCGCGCGCGCCACGGACCAAACCAGATGCAGGAAAGACATTGCCAGGGTACTGCCCATGACAGAACAAAAACACCAATCCACCTCACCTGTTGAAGTGATCTATGTCGCGGATCACCGAATTTGCTGCGATGGTGGCGGTGGCCCGCTTGGCCATCCGAAAGTCTGGTATTCGCTCGACGACGGGCGCGCGGAATGTGGCTATTGCGGGCGCGTTTATATTTACGACCCAGAAAAAACCACCGGCTGAGCCCCACGCGACCCCGTCAGGCGGACTTCTTCGTCAGGCGCCAAATCTCCGTCGCTTTTGGCGGCGCATGGTTCAAAATATTATTTTTGAAAATCCGCCCCATCATGCGGGAAAGGAACACGGCAAAAGCAATCATCAACGCCGTCCCGCCGAGAATTTCTACGAGCGGCGGATCAGACTGAATCCGCATCATGACGGCGTAGGGCGTATACAATGGAATGAATGTCAGAATTGTCGCCACCAGGCCATTGGGGTTTTGAAACACCACAATCACGAATGGCAGCGGCGCGAAAACCAGCATCATCAGCGGGCCCATGAAGGTTTGTGCATCCTGGATGGAATTCGACAGGGCCCCGATTGCCAGAAACATCATCGCAAAAATGATATAGGCGGCCAGAAAATAGAAAAAGAAAACCGGCAATAAGCCGGAATGCAGCAGGGCGCCCATGATCTCCTGGATAACTTCAGTGCCACTGACCCCAAAGCCTGCAATAACCAAGCCGCCTATCAGGAAGATGGACGGCATGGTAAGGCCAACGGCACCGATTCCCAAAAGTTTACCGACCATGAGCTGATCCGCGGTCACCGAAGAAAGCAGCACCTCAACAATTTTATTGGACCGTTCCTCAATGGTATTTGTCAGCAGGGGGTTACCGACTGCAAACACAAGGACAACCAGGACATATGTCATCACGCCGGGTAAAATAACTTTTTCAAATCTGTCCGCATCATCCAGTGCCTCGTCACTATCATCCGTGCCCGGTTGATATACGGAAATCGGCGTTTCAATATCAGAGATACGCTCAAGGTCGACACCGGATATCCCCAGCTCCGCAGCCGCCTCGCGCCGTAGCACCGAACGCAGCGCGCGGGTGAGCGCAACCTCCAATGCCGGATCGGTGAGATTCTTGCTCCAGAACTGCGCCTGGGGAGCATTTTCATCATTTCCAAAATCAGCTGGAATTAGCACCGCCGCAAAGAGCCCGCCGGGATCAGCACCCGGAATGTCCGCATCACCCAGAAGATAAGGTTCCAATATCCGCGCGGCCTCTTCCATGGAATTTGCTTTTGCGACAGCTTCAGGCAGCGCCAAACGGCGAAACTGCGGGCGCGGCGGCACAAAAGCGGGCGCACCTTCACGCAATAAAGGGGCGACCACCCGGCCCGCAGCCTCAACACCGCCAGCCGCCTGAAACGCCTGGATACGCGCATGGCTATCGGTGCCGGGCGCAAAAGGTGCCGGAAGGTCTTCTGCTGAACCCTTCTCAGGGTCGAGTGCGAGTTGCAGATAAATATCCCACGCCGTTAGCATCTGGCGCAGCGCCCGCTTTTCGAGTTGTTCATCAATCAGGGGCGCATATTGATCTGTTTGATCATAAACAACAAATGTCCGCTGCGGCCGGGAGTCATCTATAAGCGAGAAAAGCAATCCCGCCCCCAGCATCAATGCAGGCGTCGCGATCAAAAAGAGAAGAAATCCGCGGGAAAATACATATTGCTTATATTCTCGCCACGCGACCAGTAAAGTCGGCGACATGATCATACCTCCCCAACGTCGTCCGGAGATGACGCGCGATCTCCATCATCGCCCGCCAGCCGGACGAAAATGTAATGCATGATACACTGTCGACGTCAAATCTGACAACAGACAACCCCGTTGCAATAAGCACCCTCAAGAATGCGTGTCCGTGCCGCGCACTAGTTAAAAACGGGGAATATTAAAAGCTTGCCCAATATTGGCGGATATGGCGAATCCACCCATAATAAAACATAAGTTTTTCCAAGAGGATCGTTGCTGCGATCCTCTTGGCAGAAACTTGTGCTTGTAAAATTCAGCTCTTTCCGAGCAAGCACGGTGAAATGTAAAGCATCTCACACCAACAAGTGAGAAATACGCTATTTCAATTTCACTTACAAGTCGGGAAGAGCGTTTTTAAAAAGGATTTCTAATATGAAATCAATACGCCGGCGTTCGCCGCCAGTAACTGCCGAAATGGCAAACGAAATTCGATTTTTGTATTTCGAGAAGGGGATGTTGCAACATTACATCGCCGCGATTTTCGGGATAAATCAGGGTCGCGTGAGCGAGGTGGTT
>SHAI01000130.1 GCA_004213235.1 Parvularculaceae bacterium | reverse complement strand
TCGCGCCTTAGGGAGGTGTGACTTTGAACCCGTCAAAATTTGATGCCGCGCCGCTCTCCATTGTCGTCCTCGCTTTAAACGCAGAGGCGACATTGCCGCGTGTTTTATCTAGCCTTGCGGCTGGCGCGGTAAGTGGCTTGATCCGCGAGGTCATTTTGAGTGATGGCGGGTCGCGGGACCGGACATGTGATATTGCGCTTGAAGCGGGCGCGCGGGTGATTTCTGGCGGTACCGGCCGTGGCCAACAGCTTGGCGCTGGTGGCGAGGCGGCACGGGGGCGATGGCTGCTCTTTTTACATAGCGACACGTTTTTGGGGGAAGGGTGGTGCGAGCAGGTGCGCGCCTTTATTGACCTGCAGGACGAAGACAGCGCAGCGGTCTTCCAATTGGCTTTCCATCGCGGCGATTGGCGGGCAAGGCTCGTCTCTGCCGGGGCGAACCTGAGAACCCGATTATTCGCCGCGCCCTATGGCGATCAGGGCCTGCTGATATCTAAACGTCTTTACAATCAGATTGGCGGCTATCGCGCTTTGGCTTTGTTTGAAGATGTGGACATTATCGATCGGATTATAGAGGTGAACGGGCGCGGGCATCTGCGCGTGCTGGAAGCAAAGGCCATGACCGATCCAGTCCGGTATGATCGTGACGGTTATGCAAAACGGGTGATCAAGAATCTGATCTGCCTTGCCATGTATCGGGTCGGCTTCGGGCCGGAACGTATTTTGAAGTTCTATCAATCGTTTTGACAGAGCAGGTGCCATGTCTCCAACCCTCATTCTATTTATGAAAGAGCCGGTCGCGGGTGCGGTGAAAACAAGGCTCGCCAGGGGAAGCGGCGGGGACGGTGTCGGTTTTGCCAGGGCTGCACGGCTGCACCGGATTTTCACTGACAGTGCAATTGCGCAGGTTCACGCTGGCGCGCGCCTTGGCCTCTGGCGACCCATGGCCGCTATTTCCGGTCCCGCGGGCGGTTTTTTTGAGCGAACGCTAAAGGCGCGCCAATGGCAGGTCGTGCGCCAGTCCCGCGGCGGCCTTGGTGCCCGCATGGCTGCGGCGATGAGTGCCGCGCCGAAGGGGCCGGTGGTGATTATCGGGGCTGACGCGCCGGGTTTGCGGGTTGCCCATCTGCGCCGCGCAATTGATCGTTTGCGCGGGTGTGATGGGGTGTTCGGCCCGGCTGACGATGGTGGATATTGGCTGATCGGATTATCCCGGACGCGGGGCGCGCCGGACTTGTTCAAGGGCGTGCGGTGGTCGACAAAATATGCTCTGGAGGACACAATAGCGTCGCTTCCAGGTACATTTCGTACCCGTTTGGTTGATCCTCTTACGGACATTGATACACCGCGTGATCTAAAGCGCGCAGGCCCGCGGGTTTATCTGCGCTCAGGAACGCTTGGTTGCTAACCAGCCCACATCGCAAGATTAATACCGGCAGGTTCATGTCGCCGTGAAGCTAATGCCTGAGGTTTCAACAGGAAAGTTACGCTGGCGTGCCGGGTTTGCGTGGACAAGCGGCGCGCACGGCCATATGTGTGGGAAACGACGTTGCCGGAACCCGGCATTGGCGCGGGCTGTCTCGTCAGGGCGTCGCCAAAAATTTACACGCTTTTATATCCGAGGATGATCAAACCCATGTCCACAGATCCGGAACGCATCACAATCCTGGCGCGCGAGTTCACCGCAGCGGCGCTGGAATTTCACCGTGGCCGCATGGCGGAAAAAGGCTACCGTATGGAAGGCTCAATCACGCCGCGTACTTTCAAGATGATCGAGGGTGTTGAACCGCCACAGGATCTCTTTGACGGCGATACCCTCTTTGCGGTGACGTTTGTACGCCGTGACGTTGTTGAATAGGTAACGCAAGGTTGAATAGGTAACGCAAGGCCGCAAAACCCATGCGCGTCATCAATATACCTGGCGGCTTCGATCAGATTTCTACAATTTGGTCGCCCCACATTGCCGGTCGGGTAAATGGCCAGGAAGTGCGACTCGCGCGCATCGAAGGGGCGTTTGACTGGCACCGCCACGCCAAGGCTGATGAAGCGTTCTTTGTCATCAAGGGCGCGTTTGAAATGCACTTTCGGGAAAACAACGAAGAGCGGCATGTGCCCCTCGGCGAGGGGGATTTTTGCGTTGTCCCGGTGGGGGTGGAACATCGCCCCATCGCGGGGGCTGAATGCTGGATCATGATGATTGCTGATCCCGGTGAACTGAATACCGGCGATGTGGTCACGCAGAAGACAAAGCACGTGTTGCCGCAGCTTTGAGGTGCGGACTTGCTTGCGCAAGCGGAAACTTTACGCGCCAGCTTACACTCTCGCACGTTACGATTTTTATTCGCAAAGCAATAATCGACCGTCTTGCTTATTGCCCCGGGCGGGCGGCGCGGTTAAGACCGCTTTTAACGTCACACTAATTTTCCGCGCGCGCTTCTTGCGCTTCCACCATCCGGAGCAACTATGTCCATCCTCGTCGACAAGAACACGAATGTTATTTGTCAGGGCCTGACAGGTAGTCAGGGCACGTTTCACACGGAACAGGCGATTGCTTACGGGACAAAAATGGTCGGCGGGGTGACACCGGGCAAAGGTGGGCAGACCTGGGTCGCGGGCGATCCGGTCAAAGGCGCGCAGCTGCCTGTTTTTGATACAGTCAGCGATGCACAAAAGAGCGTGCGCGTTGATGCATCGGTCATCTATGTGCCGCCGGCGTTCGCCGCTGATTCGATTCTTGAGGCGATCGCCGCTGAGGTGCCTTTGATTGTGTGCATCACTGAAGGCATTCCGGTTCTCGACATGGTGAGAGTGAACCGGGCCCTGCAGGGGTCGTCATCGCGACTCGTTGGCCCGAATTGTCCGGGCGTCATTACGCCAAATGAATGCAAGATCGGCATTATGCCGGGCCATATTCACCGGGACGGTCATGTTGGTATTGTGTCGCGCTCCGGCACGCTGACCTATGAAGCGGTTCATCAAACAACGATGGCGGAGCTTGGCCAGTCAACTTGCGTTGGTATCGGTGGTGATCCCGTCAAAGGCACGGACTTTATTGATGTCTTGGAATTATTCCTTGCCGATGAGGACACCCATTCCATCATCATGATTGGCGAGATCGGCGGTTCGGCGGAGGCTGATGCGGCGAAATTTCTCGCTGAAAACAAAGTCAAGAAGCCAACGGTTGGCTTCATCGCAGGTGTTACTGCGCCCCCCGGCCGGCGGATGGGACATGCTGGCGCGCTGGTCTCTGGCGCGGACGATACGGCCGAGGCGAAGATCGAAGCCATGAAGTCCGCCGGCATCGCCGTATCGCCGACTCCGGCATCAATGGGAAGAACGCTGCTGGATGTTCTCAAAAAATAAACAATTAAACGTTCATGAATACACTTCTGTTTACCATTGAAACGGGGCGTGTTTGGCATAGTTAGGTCGTGGTCGCTCCATTAATAAATCTCGGTGCGCGTGATGGCGAAATATAGCAACGGTCCAAACCCTGAACTCGGGGCAGGTGGGGCATCTTCTTCTCCGGATTCTTCCTCGGAAAGAGAGGATGAGACCATCCTTTCTGGCGGCAATGCCCAATATCTTGAGGCGTTGCATGCGTCTTTTCTGAATGACCCTTCTTCTGTATCTGCGGATTGGCGGCGCTATTTCGACGCGCTTGGCGATGATGCGGGCGCGCGCGGACCGAGCTGGTTCCGGCAGGATTGGCCGCCGGCACCAAATGGCGAAGCAACTGCCGTTCTGGATGGCAATTGGGGCGAGGCGGAAAAAGTCCTCGAAAAGAAAATCGAAGCGCGTGCATCGGCTGCCGGGCGGTCGCTCTCTGTCGATCAGGTTCGCCAGGAAACGCGCGATAGCCTGCGGGCCTTGATGTTGATCCGTGCTTACCGGATTCGCGGGCACCTGGTGGCAGACCTTGACCCCTTGGGCCTGTCGGTCCCGATGCGCCATCCGGAGTTCGAGCCGTCGAACTATGGTTTCAGCGAAGCGGATATGGATCGGCCGATTTTCATCGACCACGTCCTCGGTCTGGAGACGGCAACTTTACGTGAAATTCTGGAGATTGTCCGCCGCACCTATTGTGGCACCTTCGCCGTGGAGTTCATGCACATCACTAACCCTGAGCAAAAACAATGGCTTCAGGCGCGCATTGAAGGTCGCGACAAAGAGATAAGTTTCACGCCGCAAGGCAAAATAGCGATTTTGAAGAAACTGGTTGAGGCGGAAGGTTTTGAGACTTTTCTGCAGACGAAATATACTGGCACCAAGCGATTTGGTCTTGATGGGGCTGAAGCCATGGTCCCGGCCCTTGAGCAGATCATCAAACGCGGTGGTGCTTTGGGTGTCAAAGAGATCATCATCGGCATGCCCCACCGTGGGCGCCTGAATGTTCTCGCCGCTGTGATGGGCAAGCCATATCATCATATATTCCATGAATTTCAGGGTGGCTCTGTTACCCCGGACGGCGTGGAGGGGTCGGGCGATGTAAAATACCATTTGGGAGCCTCGTCAGACCGGGAGTTTGATGGCAACCGGGTGCACCTGTCGCTCACGGCGAACCCGTCGCATCTTGAAGCTGTAGACCCTGTTGTGATGGGGAAGGCGCGCTCCAAACAGGATCGCATTGATCCGGGCGAGATGGACCAGTCACGCGGACATGTTCTGCCGCTATTGCTGCATGGTGATGCGGCATTTGCCGGCCAGGGTGTTGTCGCTGAATGTTTGGGGTTGTCGGAGCTGCGCGGGTATCGTTGTGGCGGTACGATCCACTTTATCGTGAACAATCAGATCGGCTTTACGACCAGCCCGAAATTTGCGCGGTCCTCGCCTTATCCGTCGGATGTGGCAAAAATGGTCGAAGCGCCAATTTTTCACGTCAATGGCGATGACCCGGAAGCGGTGGTTTACGCGGCGAAAATTGCAACGGAATATCGTCAGAAATTCGGCGGTGACGTTGTCATCGACATGTTCTGCTATCGGCGTTTTGGGCACAATGAGGGCGATGAACCAAGCTTTACCCAGCCGCTCATGTATCGCAAAATCAAGTCCCACAAGACGACGCTTGAGATTTATTCCGGCCGGCTTGAGTCGGAAGGTGAAATTCCCGGCGGATGGGGCGAAGGCGAGCGCGAAGGCTTCCGCCAGTTTCTGGAAAAAGAGTTTGAAGCCGCCACCGAATTCAAGCCGAACAAGGCCGACTGGCTGGACGGGCAGTGGTCAGGGTACGCGCAGCCTGAGGATGATGACCGCCGTGGCGAGACCGCCGTGGATACCGAAAAGCTGCGGTCAATTGGTATCCACACCTGTTCCTATCCTGATGACTTCAAGGTCCATCGCACGTTGAAGCGGGTCTTGAAGCAGCGGCAAAATACCTTTGAGGCCGGCGAAAATATCGACTGGGCAAGTAGCGAAGCGTTGGCTTTTGGGTCATTGATCCAGGAAGGCTACGGCGTTCGCCTGTCCGGGCAGGATTCCCGCCGCGGCACGTTCTCCCAACGCCATTCGGTTTTCATCAACCAGGACACGGAAGAAAATTACACGCCCCTGCAGACCCTGGACGGAGCAAGTGGCAGGTTCGAAGTCCATGACTCTAATTTGTCAGAATTTGCGGTCATGGGGTTCGAATACGGCTATTCACTCGCCAACCCGAAATATCTTGTCCTTTGGGAAGGTCAGTTCGGTGATTTCGCCAATGGCGCACAGGTCATGATTGACCAGTTTATCACGTCTGGTGAACGCAAATGGTTGCGCATGTCTGGTCTGGTTCTGTTGCTTCCGCATGGATATGAAGGCCAAGGGCCAGAGCACTCCTCTGCCCGGTTAGAGCGGTTTTTACAGATGTGCGCCCATGATAATATCCAGGTGGCGAACTGCACGACACCGGCGAATTATTTCCATATTCTCCGCCGGCAGATGAAGCGTAATTTCCGCAAGCCATTGGTGATTATGACGCCAAAATCGCTTCTGCGGCACAAGAAATGTGTCTCCACGCTGGAAGAGATGGGGCCTGGTTCGTCATTTCACCGGGTTTTGTGGGATGATGCGGAGTATAAGAAAGACTCCCCCATCAAGCTGGTCCCTGATGACGACATCAAGCGCGTCGTGATCTGTTCCGGCAAGGTCTATTATGACCTAGAGGAAGAACGCGAAAAGCGTGGCATTAATGATGTCTATCTCTTGCGCGTTGAGCAATTTTATCCCTACCCGGCGCAATCGATGATTAAGGAGCTTTCGCGCTTCCGTAATGCCGATATGGTCTGGTGCCAGGAAGAGCCGAAAAATATGGGGGGATGGTTCTTTATGGAACCGAATATTGAATGGACACTCGGTCAGATCGGTGCCCGATCTGCGCGCGCGCGCTATGCCGGGCGCGCCGCATCAGCCTCGCCCGCAACGGGCCTTATGTCGCGTCACAAGCAGGAACTTGCCGCGTTTCTCGATGAAGCGCTCACCGTATAAATTGATACAACACTCGAATCATCACCGGCGCGCGTGTCGCTGCCACCCTTCGAACTGAAGAAAGAACCAATAAAATGGCCGCTGAAAATATTATCGACGTTGTGGTCCCTGAAGGGGGAGAAAGCGTGACGGAGGCTGATATCGGAGAATGGCTGAAAAAGATTGGCGATCACGTCTCGGTAGACGAGCCAATCGTCAGTCTGGAAACCGATAAAGCGGCAATGGATGTTGCCGCGCCGGCGGCTGGCGTAATTGTTGAGGTTCAGGGGGCGGAAGGTGATACGGTTCCCGTCGGCGCGTTGCTTGCCCGGATCGAGACTGGCGGCGATGTGGGGGCGAGTGCCGGTGCGGGAGCGAGTGATGGCCCGGGAGCGAGTGCGGCGCCAACGGCGGCCCCGGCCGCGTCCGCTGGTGGTGGCAAGATGGTTGAGGTTGTGGTCCCCGAGGGCGGGGAGAGCGTGACCGAAGCGGACATCGGTGAATGGCTGAAAAATGTTGGTGACAGCGTTTCAGTTGACGATGCAATTGTTACTCTTGAAACGGACAAGGCCGCTATGGACGTTGCCGCGCCGGTCAGTGGCGTTATTCGCGAGGTGCGTGGCGCAGAAGGCGACACGGTGCCCGTTGGCTCTGTCCTGGCGGTGATTGAGCAGGGGGGCGCGCCGTCCGCGGCTGCAACGCCATTGGCGTCGCAAACCGCCGCTGCATCAGCGCCGGGGGCCGCGTCCGCACCTTTATCGCCCGCG
>SHAI01000013.1 GCA_004213235.1 Parvularculaceae bacterium | reverse complement strand
GCGTTACTTCACTGTCGCAATATTCCTAGTCGGCTTCATGCTTGCAGTCGCTCTGCTGGCCCAGGGGTGGATCGGCTTCAAATTCCTCCCGGAAATTCAAGGCACATTTATTCAGGTCAATGTCCGCTTACCCGAAGGCTCGTCATTTACACGTAGCGTTGAAATCTATGACGAAGTCGCCCGGGCAGCGGATACGATGACCGAAAAAATGGGCAAAGCAAAGGATGGAGAGCCCTATGTCAAAGCGGTTTATATCCAGGCGAACGAAGGCGCGGTGGTTTCTTATGTAACGATCACAGAGGCGGTCAATCGCGATGAGTCCACGGAAGATTTTGCGCGCATGTTCCGAGAGGCACTGGGCGACCTTCCTGATGCTGAGGAAATAAACATTGGCTTCACACAAAACGGTAATGAACCTGATTTCTCATTTGGCATTGAAGCGGATGATCTCGACGAATTGCGCCTCGCGACCTTAGACCTGCAAAGGTATCTGCGCACGCTCCCGGGCTCTTACGATGTGCGCAACAGCCTACAGTCATCAACGCCAGAACTGCAGTTAGAGCTCAAACCTGGCGCAGAACGTTTTGGACTGAATCTTGGAGATGTCGCACGCCAGGTTCGTCAGGCATTTTTCGGCGAGGAGGTACAGCGCCTACCACGCGATGGTCAGGACGTCCGCGTAATGGTCCGATATCCGCGTGAGGCACGTGAGTCACTCACAACAATTGAGACCATGCGTATACGAACGCCAGATGGCCGAGAAGTTCCCCTTGCCGCCATAGCAGATGCGAAGTTCGCACCAAGCTACAAAAGAATTGACCGTCGTGATCGACAACGTTCCGCACGCGTGACGGCAGAGTTACGTGATGATGTGGACCGCGCGGCTTTACTGGAAGCCTATCGCGAAGAATTTTTACCTGATTGGCGCAAACGACATCCGAATGCCTCCCTGTCACAGCGCGGCGATGCCGAAGAAATGTCCGACTTCTTCATCGAATTTCTCTCGCTCTACGCTGTTGCATTCTTTGTCATGTATATGTTGCTGGCGATTGCGTTCTCCTCCTATTGGCAACCGGCACTCATCATGACCGCAATTCCGTTCGGCTATATGGGAGCCACATTCGGGCACGCTATTTTCGGTCTGGATTTCGCGCTGTTTTCTTTCTTCGGTATTGGCGCTGCCGCTGGCGTTGTCATCAATGATAACCTTGTTCTCATCGATTATGTGAACCGCCTGCGCCGTGACGGTGCCGGGGCCTACGAGGCTTTGGTGAAGGCTGGCGTTGGCCGCTTCCGGCCGATCATGCTGACGTCCTTCACAACGTTTATCGGCTTGCTGCCGATTATGTTCGAGCGCTCAACCGACGCACAATTCCTTAAACCCACTATTGTTTCACTGGCGTTTGGCATCTTTTTCGCGACATTCGTCACCCTGCTTTTCGTGCCCGCCATGTATGCCGTAGGTGCCGACATTGCGCGCTTTTACCGTTGGGCCTGGACGGGCGAGAAGCAACCAAAGCTCGGCGAAGGTGCATCCGCCGATCGATTGGATTTCAGCGATGAACCGTCATTTACAGCGCCAGCGTTGAGCGGTGGGTCAACTGCATCGCAAGCCGGCAGGCGCCTCCCGGAATTCATGCGCCCGGCTGAGTGACAGGAAAGCGTAGCCCGAAACAGCGTTGCAGTAAGGGCTTAAGACACTGGTAACGATACTTTATTGAAGCAAAAGAAAAACGCTGGCCGTTAACTATTTATTAATGACCATGAACGATTGTAATTATATCTTCTCCCCAGAAGATACCCCACCATACCCCACGATAGTGAGTACCGACCCCGCTTCCCCAAAGCGGGGTCGTTTCACTTTCCGGGGTTACCGTCTTTCGTAGGCAATGAATAAGTTTTGCGTTTCAATGTGAATTTAGACTGGATTTGCCTGTGATCGTTTGCTAGATCCGTTTTTCTACGCAGGCATTCCCCGATAGCTCAGTTGGTAGAGCAGCTGACTGTTAATCAGCGGGTCACTGGTTCGAGTCCAGTTCGGGGAGCCATTTTTCACGAAAATTCAATCACTTAATCGAAATTACAGAACACGAAAATTTAGCGTGTTAAAATTCTTCCGGACAGTTTGCTAAACTTTTTTACCCAAGCGCCCCGTCGGATAGTCGAGTGCCCCGCCGGATAGTCAGGACAGGGTATCGATTGGCTAACGCCCAAACAAATGCCACTTGGTTGCGTATTGACCGCTGGCGAGCGCGATTCGAACTGCGAGCCCATGATGCTTGTCCGTCTCTTTCAATTCGCTCGCTTGTCTCCGGTATTGCAATAAATTCTATCAAGATTGTGGCATCAAACCGGGACAGTTCCCAACCTCCCGAAAGGTTCGTTGCAAGGGGCCCACTCGACTTACGCGCGCGAAAATACTATTTTGCCGCCGGGGATTGAGTAGCGTGGGCGGGGAAAATGCCAATATTGATTGCGATTGCAATGAGCAGTGCCGCTGGTGTGCTGGCAATAATCACGTACACAAAACTCACGCTGAGCGCGCAGCTCTCCCCCTTTGCACAAATGGCGGGTTTACTGACAGAAAACGTCGATAGCGGTGGGGAGGCGACGTTCGTCGCCGCGCAAATCGGTTTTTCAGGTTCTGGTGGCCTGATCGCCGCCGGGCTTGGCGTTATCGTCCTCACAAGCCTCGTCGTTTACGCGATTATGACGTCCCGCCGTCTGACAGGTTCATCGCTTTTCAATCGCCTTTTCATTGTTGTCGCGAGTGCGTCTGCATTTTTCTCCGGTATCTCCTCGGCCATTGGATTTGGCCTGATTACCTCCCAGGAGACCGAAGACATTTTTCGAAACGCTGTTTTGCCGCCGGCGTTCGGTGTGTTCGTTTTCTTCCTTGCGACCACAATCTGGATTGGCGGCGCTGAGTTCGTCCGGAACCGGGATTGGTTCCGTCGAATTGAGGATGGTGTCATCGCCGATGCGGCGTTCTTTATAGAGCGGGCGTTAAAGCTCTTCGTCATTATCCCAATATTTGCGGTCATATTGTTTCTTGTTTCCACATGGACCACCGTCGTCGGCATTGGCGGCGTGGATGCTGTGCGACACACCTATAATTATGAACTATCCCGCCTGCAGGCCGAATGCGCTGGCATCACGGCGCACCGGCAAAAGGATTATCTATTTTTAGAAGACCTTCGGCTTTCGGTTGCGGATGTATCCCGCGTAGCGCAAAACGAAGCATTACTCGGAACGCAGACCGGCACTGCCGGACGCGGGGCAGTGGCGGATTATTTTTCAGGCGTTGCCGATTGGCTGGCAGGTCTGGAAAATGCCATACGGGACGTCATTGAGAGCGAGCACCCATCTGGTGCGGACCCCTATCAAGCCAGCATATGCACGCTCAAAGCATCCGCCTTGCGCGATAAGCTCGCGTCGAACGCCTTTGAAAATTATGACCTCTGGGCGCGCGATTTGGAGACTGAGTACAACGATTTCATTACCGTGCTCAACAGATGGCGCAGGGACCGACGACTGGAACGCCTCCTGGAAACCCAACTGGACGGGTTTGCCCGCGCCAATCCGGTTCCCTTCCGCGCAAGCGGCAATCAGCTTGAGGCGATCAACCAATATGCAGACCAGGTCACCGGGGCGTTGGAATCCCTTTTGCGGTCTCAAAAACTTGCCAAGCCCCCTCCCCCCACACCTTCGGCGCAGGAATTATCGCCGGAAAGGGGCCTCGCCATCTTCACTGCGTGGCGTAAGCCCGATGCACTGGTGTTCCCTAATGCGGATGCCAAATTATCTCGGACCGCGCGCGTGGTTTACGAAGAAGAGAAGGTCGAACCACTTTCCACAATCAGCCCACGCGATGCGGTGTTGAAAAACGCAAACATCTTTTCTGACATATGGGCACTCGCCTTTGCCTGGGACTTTGCAAGCTATATTCTCATGCTGGCCTATTTGTTCTTCCCAAGTGCAGAACGCGCGGCCGGTTTCAAGGACGAATGATCGCCCGGAAGTCGCGCGCTGCCGACGCCGTGTAAACTATTGAGCCTGTTCATCGAACCAAAACCCGGTGCTGGCTGCATAGATCGCGTGCGTGATAAGCCTCCCCTCGGTATACTCGGCGCGTTAGGGAGAATTATATGAAATCCGCACATCAGTTTGTTGTCGATAAAACAGATCTTGCAGCCCATGCCATGGTTGAGCATGAGCTTCCCGCCCTCGCTGAAGGTGACGTTCTGGCGAAAGTCGACAGGTTCGCCATAACCGCAAACAACATTACCTATGGCGTTGTTGGCGAACGAATTGGGTATTGGAAATTTTTCCCCGTTGCAGAAGCGGGAAAGGGCATAATTCCGGTGTGGGGGTTCGCCGATATTGTCGAATCTCGAAATCAGGACATATCCGAGGGCGAACGTCTTTATGGATATTGGCCGATGGGGAGCCATCTGGTGATGACCCCGACCAAAGTGAAGCCATCCCGCCTCATGGATGGTGTCGCGCACCGCGCAGAATTGCCCCCGGTCTATAATGCCTATTCGCGCGTCCGGGCCGAAGACGGATATGATCCCGCAATGGATGATGAGCGGATGGTTCTCTACCCGCTTTATGCCACTTCCTATTGTCTATATGATTTCTCCAAGGACAATGACTGGTTTGGTGCCGCGCAGGTGATCATCCCGTCCGCGTCGAGCAAAACCGCTATTGGAACCGCCTACGCATTCAAAGAAGACCCCGCTGCACCAAAGCTCGTTGGCGTAACAAGCGCGCGTAATGAGGAGGCCGTGCTTGCCCTGGATCTGTATGATGACGTAATCCTTTATGACGACATTGAAACCGGCATAGATTCCGCTATCCCTGCACTGATCATTGATATGTCTGGCAATGGTCCAATAATCGGACGTTTGCACCGTCTTTTAGGTGAAAATATGCGGTATACGTCAAATGTAGGCATTACACATTATGATGCCGGCGGCATGGATGGTGATTACATCCAGGAACGCAGTGCCATGTTTTTTGCACCGGGACATATCCAGAAACGTACTGCAGAATGGGGGCCAGGGGTCTTTGAAAAAAAAGCATTTGGTTTCTGGAAAAATGCCGCAATTCAAAGCCGAGGCTGGCTGAAAATTGAACGCAGCGAAGGTGCCGGCGCTTTGGCGCGTGTTTATGAAGAAGTGCTGGCCGGCAAAACCGCCGCAAATGTCGGACACGTCGTCGCTCTATAACTTCCAACATTGATCCGTCCCATGAAAAAGGAGACCGGTATGGTCTACGATCTAAAAGACAAGAACGCATTGGTAACCGGGGGCTCGCGCGGCATTGGTGCGGCGATTGCCAAACGGCTCGCAAAAGATGGTGCAAAGGTGGTGCTGACCTATTCGGGCAGCGAAGATGCAGCTAAGGCAGTTGCCGCAAGCATCAATGATGCCGGGGGGCAAGCAATTGCGGTAAAGTCAGATGCTGGTGACCCGGAACAAGCTGCACAGGCGGTGAGAACGGCCGTTGATACCTATGGCACGCTAGACATCTATGTTCACAATGCAGGTATTTCGAAATTTGCACCGATCTCCGAAGCGAGTTTCGATGACTTTCGGCGGATCTTTCGGGTGAACGTGGACGGTGTTTACGCCGGCACAAAAGAGGCTGTCGACAAGATCCGCGACGGTGGACGTATTATTATCATTTCCAGCATCAATGCCCACTCGATGCCCGTACCGGGGGGCGCGATGTATGGTGGATCGAAGGCCGCCGTGAATGGGCTCGTTCGTGGTTGGGCAAGAGATCTCGGCAGACGGCATATTCTGGTCAATGCCATTCAGCCCGGGCCAATTGACACAGATATGAACCCGGCCAATGGTCCTTATGCTGAAATGATGCGTAAGGCGACCGCAGTTGGCAGGTACGGCAAAGCGGAGGAAGTCGCCGCCCTCACCGCATTCCTTGCCAGTGATGAAGCCAGCTACATTACAGGCACCACAATTGATATTGATGGCGGTATGACCGTCTAACCCAAACCCCGATATAGAAGGACCACAAACATGGCAGCACCAAATCACTCCGGGAAAGAAATTGACGTCGTTGTCTATGGCGCGAGCGGCTATACGGGTCGGCTTGTCGCCGAATATCTAAACCAGACATATGGTGACAGTATTCGTTGGGCCATGGCAGGGCGCAACAAGGAAAAGCTGGAAGCAGTCCGCGATGAAATCGGTGCGCCAGCTTCAGTGCCAATAATTATCGCCGATGGCGGCGATCCTGCATCACTCGATGAGATGTGCCGCGCGGCAAAAGTCGTGCTTACAACGGTTGGTCCCTATCAGATTTACGGATCAGATCTTGTGCGCGCCTGCGCTGAAACCGGCACCGATTATGTAGACCTTTGCGGCGAGCCTAACTGGATGCGAGAGATGATCGATCGCTATGGCGAACAAGCCAAAGCAAGCGGGGCACGGATTGTCTTCTCTTGCGGATTTGATTCCATCCCGTTCGATATCGGTGTTCAATTTATCCAGGCACATGCAACGAAAAAATTCGGGAAGCCAAGCGCGGCGGTCCGCACTGTTGTCACAAAAATGAAGGGAACATTTTCTGGTGGCACCGCGGCGAGCCTGAAAGCAACAATGACCGAAGCATTTAAAGATCCAAACCTCATCGCGCTTTTGAAAAATCCCTTCGCCCTTGCACCGGAGTTTAACGGCCCAAAACAGCCATCTGGCTCCAAACCAAAATATGATGAAGAGCTAGATACGTGGCTCGCGCCTTTCGTCATGGCACCGATCAACACGAAGAATATTCACCGGTCAAACTTCCTCCTGGGACACGCCTATGGCGAGGAATTTACATATAATGAGATGTTCATGACCGGGCCCGGCGAAAAAGGCGAGGCCATGGCGAAAGCAGTGGCTAGTGATAACTCCATAACGAGCGATGACGCCCCAAAGCCAGGCGAAGGCCCGACAAAGGAAGAACGCGAAACGGGGTATTACGAGGCACTGTTAATCGCAAAATCCGCTTCCGGTGAGGAGATTCGCGCTACCGTGTCCGGCGACCGTGACCCGGGATATGGATCAACCTCCAAGATGATTGCTGAATCGGCCTTATGTCTCGTTCTTGACAGCACAGAAACGCCGGGGGGCATCTGGACACCGGCGTCAGCTCTTGGCGCACCATTGTTGGCGCGCCTGGAGGCGAAAGCAGGCCTGGCCTTCAAAATCGTCGCCTAACCCAGTCTGACACTAAAATAGAAAAAGCGCTGGCAATTGATTGGCGCTTTTTCTCCTTAGTGGGATATCTTTTACCGTGCTCGCCATCGCTCAGCGCAGACCTGTGGGTTGAAACTTTTCAGCCCAATGATTTCCGCCCGGTGATGGCAGCCCAGTGATTTCAGCGTAATGGTTCCGCGCATTGATATCCGCGCTTAGATCGTAAGCAGAATATGTCAAACCTATCCCCCGCCCCCGCTAAACATCAGGCTTCGTCGCTGGCCCGCCGCCGCGCCACTATGGGTGTGTTGTTAGCCGGTGCGGTCGTGATCGGTATGGGGCAAACAATTGTCTTTGCCGTATTACCGCCGATCTCGCGGGATCTTGGCCTGCATGACATGCAGGTACTCACAATCTTCATGGTATCTGCTGTCCTATGGGTGACCATGGGACCGATTTGGGGGCGTATGAGCGACCGCCTTGGGCGACGCCCCTTTGTGCTGACGGGGGTGGCTGCTTTCGGCATCTCGATGCTGATGTTTGCTACGGTCATTGCATCAGGCATCTCTGGCGCACTGACCGGCATTGGCCTTTATATCCTGCTGGTCATGACACGGAGTACTTACGGCTTACTGGGTTCATCCGCGCCGCCAGCAGCTCAGGCCTATATCGCAGACAGAACGCCGCCAGAGAGACGCACTGCAGGTCTTGCCGGATATAGCGCTGCCTTCGGTTTCGGGGCGATGATCGGCCCCTCCTTTGCCGGCGCGTTCGCGCAATTGGGTCCTGTGGCACCGCTTTATGCCATCGCTATCTTTGCGCTGATGATTGCTGTTACAGCCGCGTTCGTCATGCGAGAGGCCACGCCGCCAAAGGCACGACAGGCCCCACCACGCTTATCTCCCCTCGACTCGCGCATTCGCGTACAGCTCGCCTTTGCGCTTACCACAGCTGTCGCGATGGCGCTTGTTACTCAGTTTACCAGTTTTTATGTCATTGATCGATTAGGCGTTGCCGGCTCCGAGGCGCTCCAGGTTGCGGGCGTCGCCCTGTCGGCGTCTGCTGGTGCGGCACTTTTTGCCCAGGTCGCCCTTGTCCAGCGGTTTAATCTCAGCCCGCGCCTTCTGATGCGCGCTGGGCCGGCATTTATGTTTGTTGGGCACAGTATTATTGCATTATCCGCATCTCTTGGTCCATTGAGTTTCGGGATGATGCTTGCCGGACTTGGCTCAGGGCTTTGCGGTCCCGGCGTTACAGGTGCAGCGTCATTAGCGGTGCGCAAGGAAGAACAAGGCGCAATTGCCGGCCTGACCAACGCTGCCATGGCGATGAGTTTTCTCATCGCACCAGCAGCTGGTTGGGCAATCTATTCCCGGGAGCCGCGTGCGCTCTTTTGTGCAACAGCAGGTTTAGCGTTGTCCGCGATGGTAGCGGCATTCGTCCTGCCGCAACTCCGCACAACAACGTCAATGACAAGCGGCGAATAACCCGGAACTTAACCCTTTTTCTCAACAATCGGCGGTACGATCCGAATGTGTAGTTCTTTCAGCTGCGCGGCACCCGCCTCTGATGGGGCACTCAGCAACAAATCCTGCGCCTGTTGGTTCATCGGGAACATCGTTACCTCACGGATGTTCTGTTGATCCGCCAGCAGCATGACAATTCGATCGACGCCAAGCGCACACCCACCGTGAGGCGGAGCGCCATATTTGAAGGCATTCAGCATACCGCCGAACTTCTCTTCAACAACCTCACTGCCGTAACCAGCGACCTCAAAAGCCTTATACATGATATCGGCTTTGTGATTCCGGATAGCACCTGACCCCAACTCATAGCCATTGCAGACAAGGTCATATTGGAATGCCTTGATTGCAAGAAACTCTTCGTCTGTAGACGCCGCATTCAGGGCGTCGAGGCCACCTTGCGGCATGGAGAACGGGTTGTGTCCGAATTCAACCTTTTTATTCTCTTCATCCCATTCATACATCGGGAAGTCGACGATCCAGCAAAGTTCGAAGCGCCCCTTGTCGGCAAGGTTCAACTCATCGGCCACAACATTTCGTGCCTTGGCTGCAGCGGGCAGAAACGCCGCAGGCTTCCCCGCCAGGAAAAACGCCGCATCACCGGCTTTCAGCCCCAATTGCACACGAACCGCTTCAGCGCGTTCCGGGCCGATGTTTTTCGCCAGAGGGCCTTTGGCTCCATTCTCGTCAAAGATCATATAGCCCATGCCGGGCAAGCCTTCACGCTGGGCCCAGCTGTCCATCCGGTCACAAAATGCCCGAGATCCACCGCCGGGTGCCGGAATGGCGCGTATCTCGTGGGCGGGGTCCGCGTTCAGAATTTGCGCAAAAACTTTGAAACCGGAGTCCCTGAAGTGTTCAGAGACAATCTGCATCTCAATCGGGTTGCGAAGATCAGGCTTGTCAGATCCATATTTCAGCATCGCCTCATCAAACGGGATAATGGGAAATGGGTAACTAGTAACCGGCCGCTCCCCAGCGAATGCCTTGAAAACATTTTCCGACACCGGACCAATAGCATCAAAAACGTCCTGGCGTTCGACAAAACTCATTTCCATATCGAGCTGATAGAACTCACCAGCAGAGCGGTCAGCACGGGCATCCTCATCGCGGAAGCATGGCGCAATCTGATAATACCGATCGAAACCCGCCACCATAATGAGCTGCTTAAAAATCTGTGGTGCCTGGGGCAGCGCGTAAAACTTCCCCGGATATAGCCGCGATGGTACGAGGAAATCACGCGCGCCCTCCGGGCTGGACGCCGTCAGAATGGGCGTTTGGAAATCCGTGAAGCCTTGCGCCTCCATTCCATTGCGGATTTCTCGCACAACTTTGGAGCGAAGCATGATGTTCTCGTGCAGCGTTTCCCGGCGCAGGTCGAGATAACGGTGCTTCATGCGGACATCTTCAGGATAATCCGGCTCGCCAAATACCGGTAATGGCAGTTCATCGGCCGCAGACATCACCTCAAATGACGCCAGGCGCACTTCAATCTCACCGGTCGGCAGATTGGCGTTCACGGTTTCATCGGTTCTAGCAACAATCTCGCCCGTGACGCGAATGACGCTTTCCTGGCGCACTTTCTCAACGTCGGCAAAAAATGGCGCTTCTGGCTCAACGACGAGCTGGGTCAGACCGTAATGGTCGCGCAAATCGATGAACAGCAAGCCGCCATGGTCTCGCTTGCGGTGAACCCAACCGGAAAGGGTAACATTGTGACCAACCGCCGCCGCTCGTAATTCGCCACATGTATGGGACCTGTACGCGTTCATAATCGTCGCCTCTTATCGGATGTTCCCCACGCCGTCGCTAGCGCCAAGCACAGGGGTGAAATTGTTCACGGCCCGAGTGACAAGGGACGGGAGGGAAGTCAAGTCACAGACACGCGGTTGCGCAAACTGATGCCTCGGATCTGGTTGTTTTTGGCTGTTAACCCGGCGAAGTGGCTGTATTCACTATCTGCGCCACAATGCCGGGCAGCCTAAGTAATGTCGTTTTACACCGATATACATGGAAGTGTTGAAAATTGAATCTGATATTGGCAGATGTCGAAGCCGCAGCGCATTTGTTTGACGGGGCTGCGCCAACACAATAGGAACCAAAACTTATAGGGGCGAGCATCGTCGAGGCTGCCGTTACAGATCTAGCCGTAACGGCTCCAGCGAGATGAGCGCTCGAGAAACATTTACCCAGAAATTTGTCGGCACGCGACGGTCCTGGGTTTTAGGGTGGGGGGACACGCCGAGGGAAATATTTATGCAGGTCATTGCAGACACCGGGGAATTAGAAAGTTTCTGCCAGAAATTGCGCGAACAGCCATTTGTCGCCGTTGATACCGAGTTCATGCGCGAGAAGACCTATTGGCCTGTCTTGTGCCTTATCCAGGCAGCCGCCGACGGTATTGAAGCTATTATCGATCCAATGGCGGAGGGGATCGACCTCCAACCCTTCCTCGACATTATGGCCGACCCCAAAATCGTCAAGGTGTTTCATGCCGCGCGGCAGGACGTTGAGATATTTGTCCACCTGCAAAACGACACACCAAAGCCCATATTCGATACCCAAATCGCAGCCATGGTATGTGGGTTTGGCGATCAGATCGGTTATGAACCGCTCATGCGGAACCTGTTGGGGGCACAAATCGACAAGGGGTCGCGGTTTACCGATTGGTCACGCCGGCCGCTTTCGGACCAACAATTGTCCTATGCCCTGTCGGACGTAACCCATCTGCGCGACGCCTATCCGATATTGAAAAAGCGACTAGAGGAAACAGACCGCCTCAGCTGGGTCGAGGATGAAATGTCCCGCCTTGTTGACCCGGCTCTTTATATTACCGACCCATCACAAGCCTGGCGACGGCTTAAGCTGCGCGGGGTCAGGCAAGCGGATGTTGGCCCCTTAATGAAGCTTGCCGAATGGCGGGAGATGGAGGCGCAAAAGCGCAATCTACCGCGTGCACGAATTTTCAAAGATGATGCAATCCTGGAACTAGCACGCATGAAGCCAAAGTCCGTTGATGAGCTTGGCCGGGCGCGGACGGTGCCAAATGGTTTTGAACGATCAAGGCAGGGTGCTGGTGTTCTGGCGGCCGTCAAAGAGGGGCGTAACGTCCCGCGCGAAATGGCACCGCGTGTTGAACGCAACCAAAATCGCGCGCCGGCACCAGCTGACGTTCTGGAACTGCTGAAAGTCGTCTTAAAACGTCAGTGTGAGGAATTTGAGGTGGCACCGAAACTCATTGCCTCCAGCGCTGATTTAGAAATGCTCGCCCTTGATCCAAACGCAGATATTCCAGCCACGAAAGGTTGGCGACGCAAAGTCTTTGGCGAAACCGCAATGAGTGTGATGAAAGGCGATCTGGCTTTGTGTTTGCACGACAAGCGCATCGAATTGGTCAAGGTTCGATAAATTCCGTAGACCATGCACATTCAAATGCGCGCGCTAAAGCGTCGAGCCGTTTTTCAGCCAGGCCTTGAAACATATTTGCCCGGGCCACCGGAGCAGTGAACTGGAGCACACCGTCCACGAAAGACAGCTTGCATCCTTCTATCGCGCACGTCACCTTTGGCGCAAATGCCGCGACAAACCTCAACGCAAGGCCCAGGCGAACCGCGAACATTTCCTGATCCTCAGATAACAAGGTTTCAGCCCGGTCAATGTCGGTTTCTGCCCGCCGGCCTTCGTGACGCACATATAGTGACAGAGCGAGAATCGCCCGTTCATCATGGCTAATGGCGTAAAATGGCGCGCGAAGCGCGGTCTCATAGGCCTGCACACCACGCATATCCGGATGAAAATACGCGCCGACATCAATTAACGCGCATGCCGCATCGACAATTCTTGATTCCGACTGCGCACTTTTTCGAAAGAGCGGCTTTATCACGCGGGCAGCAGCAGCGCCGTAGGTCGGGCTTGGTGATAGCCCCGCGGCGATAAATCGAGCACCCGCAAGGAGTGGGTCGAGGCGTCGTTCTTCTTTAGATAATAGTTCGTAGATCAATCCTTCGCGCACGCCGCCAGCGGAAACAATAAGTTTTTTAGCGTTTTGGCGGCGCAGGACCGTCGCCAGGACACGGGCCGCGTATGGCAGTGCATCCACTCTTTTCTTCGAGATCCCAGGCGTCTCCTGCAAAGATTCCCGGCTCTGCATTGCTGCGAATTCACACAGGTCAATGGCGTCCTTCGCCGCCATTTCATAATGATGCAAAATCGGAAGCGGGTGGTTCCTTAATCGCATGTGCAAACGCGCAAGCGCCCGCCACGAACCGCCTACGGCATATAACGTTTTCACCTTGCTCTTGTGGAGCCAAGGCGCAGCGCGTAACGCTTCCAAAACCAATTTATCTGTATTCCCCGGCCGGCCACGCGTCGCCTGCTCCAGAGCCAATGCACCAATCGGCATACTCACGGTGGAGCTTACTCGGCCATCCTCCACACGCGCAAGCTCCAGACTTCCCCCGCCCATATCACCCACAATGCCAACAGCATCCGGCTGTAGGGAAATCACACCCAGCGCGGCCAGATATGCCTCCCGCTTGCCGTCAATTATCTCAATCTGAAATCCCAGCTTGTTAGCCTGGTCGACAAATTCCCGACCATTACGCGCGGCACGAACCGCCGCCGTCGCTACAGCTAAAACCGGTGGATTTCCATACGCATCAATCAGACCACGAAACCTTGCAAGCGTATCCAGAACCGCATCAATGGCCGTCGGGTCGAGATCCCCTTTAGGGGACATGTTTCGACCCAAGCCGCACTGGGCTTTTTCATTGCAAATTGGGAAAGGCGCGCGGCGCGGCCCGTCATAGACAACAAGGCGCACGGAATTTGATCCGATATCAATAACGGCAAGTCGCCCTGCCGTCGGCAGAATGGCCATTGCCCGATTTTGATCCCTATCGAACAATCCGGTGGACCCGTTCTCAATCCGCATGAACCCGCCTCATCTAGCAGCTCACTTCTTCGGCTTTATAGGTGCCGGTGCATTATATTCGATTGATGCACCGCGGCCAGACAGGCTTGGATTAATCATCATATAATGATGCACATTGAATGGTCTTACGTCATTAGGCAGACGAACACGCTGATAGCGTCCGTCAGGCTGAAGGCGCCAACTTTGCGCCTCATCGTTCAGATTAGCAACCATGATTTGGTCGAGTATCTGGCTTTGTACAGTCGGGTTTTCGACCGGGCAAAACACTTCAACACGCCGATTTAAATTTCGCGGCATCCAGTCCGCAGAAGAAATATAAACCTTGGCCTGTGCGCTTGGCAGCGGCTTGCCTGCACCGAATGCAAATATCCGTGCGTGCTCCAGAAAACGTCCTACAATACTCTTTACCCGAATATTTTCTGAAAGATCCGGAACCCCGGGGCGCAAACAACAAATGCCGCGCACGACGAGATCAATCTGTACACCAGCCTGACTTGCCTCATAGAGTTTATCTATTATCACGCCGTCGACGAGTGAATTCATTTTTGCCCAAAGTGCCGCTGGACGTCCGGCGCGCGCGTGCGCAATCTCATCATCGATAAGCCGTGCCAAAGTTCGCCTAAGGTTTATGGGTGCGATTGCAAGTTTTTCAAAATCAGCCGGACGGGCATAACCCGTAATATAATTAAAGACCTTTGCCGCATCGCGGCCAATTGCCGGGTCGCAGGTAAAAATCGATATATCAGTGTAGATACGTGCCGTTATGGGATGATAATTGCCCGTGCCAACATGAACATAGGTCCGGATCGCTTCACCTTCCTGGCGGGCGACAACCGATAGTTTAGCATGGGTTTTATATTCCACAAATCCGTACACGACATTAACGCCAGCGCGCTCCAACTCGCGCGCCCATTTGATATTCGCCTCTTCATCAAATCGCGCTTTGAGTTCAACCAGAGCGGTAACGTTCTTGCCGGCTTCAGCAGCTTCAATCAACGCCTCGACAATGGGTGATCGCTCCGACGTTCGATAAAGTGTCTGCTTGATTGCAATTACGTCTGGATCGCCGGCAGCTTGCTTCAAAAACTGGACAACAACGGCAAAGGATTCATAGGGGTGATGGACCACGATATCCTTTGCACGAATTGCCGCAAAACAGTCGCCGCCATGCTCGCGTATCCGCTCAGGAAACCGTGGCTCATGGGATTGGAACATTAAGTCGGGACGATCTTTCGGAATTAATCCGGAAGTCTGGGCCAACCCGATTAAGCCATCAACATAGACAACATCCTGCGGCGTTGCGCGCATCCGGTCGATCAACAAAGCCCGCATGTCCTCGGGCATGGACGCTTCTATCTCCAGGCGGATAACGTCGCCGCGGCGGCGGCGTTTCAACATGGTTTCGAATACCCGCACAAGGTCTTCGGCTTCTTCCTCGATCTCTACATCGCTGTCGCGGATGACGCGAAAGGCACCGTGCGCCAGAAGTGTCATACCGGGAAATATATGATTGATAAAACGAACAATCAGACGCTCCAGGGGAAGATATCGGATAGCGGTCGGACGTCCCTTTCCATCATTTTCCTGGGGCAATCTGATAAAGCGACGCACATTAATTGGTAGGCTAAGTATATTTGTTAGTAGCGACCCGTCACGGCGCTGCAGGGACAGACACAACACGTGCCCGAGGTTTGGAATGAAGGGGAACGGATGGGCCGGATCAATTGCAATAGGGGTCAATACGGGAAAAATATTCGACAGGAATTCCTGCTCCAACCAAGCCGTTTCTGCGTCAGTCAAATCCTCCGGGCAAAGCACCTCAATTCCACTGGAAGACATTTCGTGAACCAGGTTGCGCCAACATTCCTGTTGGCGTGCGAGCAAAGTTTGCGCCTCCGCATTGATGAGCGCCAATTGCTCCGACGGCGACAAGCCTTCCTGGCTGATGGCGTTGACATTCTCGCGCACCTGGCCGCGCAAGCCGGCGACACGCACCATGAAAAATTCATCCAGATTGCTTGCAGAGATGGACAAGAACCGCAGACGTTCCAGCAAAGGGTGGTGTTCGTTGGCCGCTTCTTCCAATACGCGATGATTAAACGCGAGCCACGACAACTCGCGATTGATAAAGCGGTCTGGGGAGCCGGGGTCTATGGGAAGCGTTCCCGGGGCCAGCTCCGCCGCGAGGAGATCCTCCCCTCGCGCGCCCTTCACAATGCCATCATCTGCACCCGCCATGTGCCTGTTCCTCAATCTCGGCTTTTACCTATTTCAGGTCGAACGCTTGTCCAAAACGATGAGCCCGCGCATGGACCGCGCCTGCGGGGCATAATCAACATCAGATCTCGTGTTTCTAGCGCCTATTGCTTTCAAAATGGACTCTTTCCCGGTGAAGAAAAGCACAAACACGCACTGACATACGCTGGAAGGCGACGTGGCGAGCCCCCAAACGTCAACACTATTCTTCGGGAAACAACCTGCTGAGGATCTGTTTCGCCAATGCAATGGTCACCTCAGCACGTCTTTCCAAAGCCGCACGGTCAAGCGCCTCCGCGAAGGAAATCGCCGCGTTGAGACGCCTGGGGAGCCGACTGGCGGCAAGTGCCAGAACATCGTCGCGAACGGCCAGCTCCCGATCAATGAAAACCTTTGCCAGCACCGCTTTTAGCAATGCCTCGTCCGGTGTCGAAACACGCAGGCGTGGTGCCGCCTCCAACCGAGTTACCAGATCTTTCAGACCACCCGCCCAATCAACAGGATTGCCACGCCCCACCAGGACAAGTCGGCTACTTGAATGCCGGGCCCGCTCAATCGTTTCAAGGATCGCGCGCGGCGCGGCATCGGCGTCGAGGTCATCGACAATCACGAGCGGCGGTAAATTTTCAAGAGCACGAAATCCCTCTGCAGCCGCCTTCAGGATAAATACATCGCCAGCAAGGTCTTCTGCGAGGATCGACGCCAAGTGCGTTTTCCCAGACCGAGCCGGCCCGCAAATCGTGAGCAGAAATTCCTCGGAACGCTGCCAGGCGTCAAGGGTTTCCAGGTCGACGATATTGGCCGACGACAGGCCATAGGTCGCCCGCCCCAAGCGCGCAGGCTTCGCAGGCAAAGCGAGCAATAATTGACGACCGCGACTACCCATCTGCCACCAGCTATCCACACCGACCCAAAAAAGCGCGACCAAAGACGTCGCTTAAGGTCTGTCGCGTTTCAACTCCATAGCACCAGTCGCAACGCCGGCCGCAACGCCAGTCGGAAGCGTCAAATCGGAATTATTGTCCTTGTCGCTATAGGAGGCTGGCACGAATTCTGATCGGCGGTATCGCCCCTCCGACAGAAATTGCTGCCCCCGCATTCTCGCGGCGACCGCCGGTGTCGCCAAGAACCAGCGGCCACCGTTTTCCGTCCAGAATACAATCCCCTGGTTCCCTAGCGATACCTGGAGCCGTTCAGGATCGCCAAACACACGAACTTCCATCTCTGACCCGCGCGGCGATAAGGCTGAAATTTGGACCGAGCCCACCAGCGGCGTCGCCACCAGGCCATTGCGAATGCGCGACCAGTCTTCAAGTGAGTCAAAAAACGCCGTCACCCCAAGAACTGCGTCAGAAGCATGGTCGATCAGTGTCATCTGTTTCCATGCGGATGAGTATCGGCTGATGACAACATCAATCACCCGCTCAGCAAGCTGTGGGAAATTCCCTGATGGCTTGGCGAGATAGGCCTCACCAATAACGTCGCCGACTTCCGCAGCGAGGTCTTCGTCCTGCGACGAGCGCGCCTCAAGATTATCCACCGAAAGTTCTGCCTGTTCGCTATCTAAACGCTCGGCAAGCAACACGTCAGTTGCATTCGCCGTTGCACTGTCCCGATAGGCATTGATTAACCTTACATAGACTTGGTCACGATTGCCTTCCTCGCTCTGGGATTGTCTCAGTCGTGCGTGGGCAACAATAATCTGACTGACACCGTACCGCTCGGCGAGCTTTGCCATGCCGGATGCATTAAGCCGTAAAGCACCCCTTGCAGAGACCGATGTAGCATCTTGCAAATCACCAAGTGGGGCAATCATCGGGGTTAACTCGTGGGTATATGGCCGCGATCGCCAGGCCGCCATCCACGGATTTTTTTCTTCCCAGAGATAAACACCGCGGTCCGTCTGAAGCACCGGTAAAACCAATGCCGTTCGGGTTTGAGCCTCGCTGTATGGCAAAGTCGCTTTTTTCAACAAACCACGCACAGCATCGGGTTTGAACCGATAAGTTATGTAAGCCCGATAGAACCGTGAGGAGCTTTTCTCATCATAAATTTCAAAGCTCTCTTCCAGGGATACAAGTTCTGACGGCGATAGCTCGATTGGCCGTTTGTTCTGATCAGCTAACGGCAAAATCGAATCAGCATCGTCGCTCAACGTTTGCTCGCCAGCCACATTTTCTGCCAAGCTGACATCACCGCCCCGATTATTGAAAAGATCGGGATGATAAACCCAATCATTCTCCGGTGTGATCCGACGTAACAGAATACCCATTGCACGCCGGCGGCCACGATCCTGCGCGATCGCCTTGGCCCTTGTCGCACTATCAGCCTCAGCTTGAACCGGCACCCTGGCCACAATAAAAACGTCATCGCCTGCGTATGCAGACGGCGCGGAGAAACAACACGCGACAAGCGCCAAAATGCCGGTCCTTACCCAACTGGTATTCTTCATGTTGCAGCCCCTCAAGTTGCAGTCCCTCAATAAGCGCTCAAAAACGCAGCACCTGACGATTTATCTCACCGTTAAATCGCTAAAACACGCATAGTATAACCACCGTCGGTTCACCATGCACCCCTTTGAAAACCGCTAAATATGGCGCTCCGCAAGATGACGTCATGTTATCCAACTCAAGATACACCAAACACGCAAGCAGGTTTTCCCCATTGACGTAAAATCCGATGTTTCGAATAGCTTATGCGACGAGTTTGGCGTAAATCGGGTAAAAAAAGACGCAAATAACGTCGGTAATCCTGTTGGAAGGGGATCAATCGGTGACGGATGCTTACCTCAAATCGGGCGTAGACATCGAAAAGGGCGCGCGGCTTGTCGACCGTGTGAAGCCGCTCGCCAAATCAACGGCGCGCGCGGGGGCCGACGCGGCACTTGGCGGTTTCGGTGGAATGTTCGACTTACGCGCCGCCGGGCGGGAAGGCGCTGTCCTTGTTGCCGGCGCTGACGGTGTTGGTACCAAACTACGCATTGCCATAGACACCGGACGACACAACACGATCGGCATAGATCTCGTCGCGATGTGCGCAAACGATGTTTTGGCCCAGGGCGCGGAGCCGCTGTTTTTTCTGGATTATTTCGCAACTGGTGCCCTCGATGACGATATCGGTGCCGACGTAATTTCAGGGATTGCCGACGGCTGCCGCCAGGCGGGGTGCGCACTGATCGGCGGCGAGACGGCGGAAATGCCTGGCATGTATGCTGCTGGTGATTACGATCTCGCTGGTTTCTGCGTCGGCGCGGTTGATCGAGATCAAATTCTACCCCGTACAACCGCCGTCGGTGACATCCTGATCGGTATCGCGTCATCAGGGCCGCATTCAAACGGCTACTCGCTCATCCGAAAAATTGTCGCAGACAATGGTCATGACTGGAATGCGGCCGCCCCATTTGACCCAGATCGATCCCTCGGTGATATCCTGCTCGAACCAACACGGATTTATGTGAAAAGTGTCCTGCCACTTCTGACGAATAAGGACGTCGCCGGTTTCGCCCACATCACTGGGGGCGGCTTAACGGAAAACATTCCGCGGGCGATTTCTGCAGGCTGCAAAATGCGCCTTGATGAAAGTGCCCTGTCCCTGCCCCTCGTGTTCGACTGGCTCCAGAGTGAAGGCGCACTGAACCAGGCCGATATGCGGCTTACATTCAACTGCGGCATTGGCGGCGTTTTGATTGTCCGCCCGCAGGCAACGGATGCCATAATAACCGCGCTTACCGACGCGGGTGAAACAGCTTGGCCTATTGGCGACATTGTCGCGGCCTAAAAGGGGTTTTATTCATCATGGCCAAAACACGCCTCGCGGTACTGATCTCCGGGCGCGGCACGAATCTCCAGGCCCTAATTGACGCGTGCCAAAAGGCCGATTACCCGGCCGAGATCGCCCTGGTAATCTCCAATCGTCCTAATGCGGATGGATTGACGCGCGCCAAAAATGCCGGCATCGCCACGCGCATTGTTGACCATAAGCCATTTGGCAATGATGATAATGGCCGCCTCGCATTCGAGGCAGAGCTAGACAAGGCGCTGAACGAAGCGGCTGCGGATTATGTCTGCCTGGCGGGTTTTATGCGCCTTTTTACACAGGACTTTACCGTTAAATGGCGCGGTAAGATGATTAACATTCACCCCTCGCTCTTACCTGCTTTCAAAGGGGTCAATGTACATCAACGCATGATTGAGGCTGGTGTAAAAGTTGCGGGGTGTACTGTGCATTTTGTGACAGGCGAGATGGATGGGGGGCCAATCATCGGTCAGGCTGCTCTTGATGTGCACCCAAAAGATACCGCCGATACCCTCGCCCAACGTATTTTGGCATTAGAACATCAATTATATCCAAACTGCGTCGAATTACTGGTTACCGGCAAGGTTCGCATTGGCGCAAACAACCGCACCGTATTGGGTGAGGAACACTCCCCCAATGCCCATATCCTCATGCCGACGCTTGTTCGACCGGGGTCAGACAGCTAACCAAGCGCCGCGTTCAACCGCTCCGTAAAATCCCTTATCCGCGCAGCATTTGCCCCGATATCTGATAACCCGATCCGGGACTTGGAGCGCATATCTATCCGCGTACCACCATCTGCAAGCGGTGAGATACGCACGATAAAATCATCCTTAAACCCAT
>SHAI01000129.1 GCA_004213235.1 Parvularculaceae bacterium | reverse complement strand
TTCGGTTGTGTTGATACTGCTCGGCATTACCTTCGCGAATGCCGGTGGGCCAGTGCAGCGTATCTTGAAATCCAAGCGACGCGTGAGCGATATCCGTTCCGCGACGATAATCGATTTCATATTTGCCTGGCTGCTGTTCTATTTTAAGGAGCTGAATAACGTTCCGATGTCCACAACATGGGTGTTCCTGGGGCTGATCGCCGGACGGGAGTTTGTCATGCGTCATGTTGACTTCGACCATGGGCGTGGTGCCGGAGGATATGTTGCCGAGTTCCGCATGGCTGTTTCGGGCTTTTTCATCACATTGTTCCGGTTGTTGTTTATCGGCATTGAGCCGGGTCGCACGGCAAAATCCGAAGCGTTTGTGGATGTGACGGGTAAGCAAAAATTGCAGCGGTCCCTGGTGAAGTTCTTTCCGCTTATGGCCGTTATGGGTTTTTGTTACATCTTCGTGGACAGGCCTTTGAGTTATGGCGTGATTGGCACCCTGGCGATCATCGCGGTATTTTCGCACTCATTGATGCGCCGTGAAATGTGGCGCGCATTTGGCCATAAGGAAGAAGTCATAATAGAGGCCGCCGATAACATTCATGCCGATGCGGTCAAGGCGCTGATCGGTCTTATCATCAGTGTTGTCCTGGCTGTGGGCCTGCCCCGATTGGCAACATGGATGGTGAGCCTGATTGGGGTCAGTGGCTAACATAGAAAGCGGCTAAAATAGAAAGCGGCTAAAACAAGAGCGGTTAAAATAGAAAAGCCGGAAACCTGCGCGATAACAGGTATCCAGCTGATTTCAGTTCAGGCCGCCATTATTAAAAGTCAGGGGCCGGACGTTTGGTTATTCGGCCGCGTCCTTGAACGATGGCGCGGAGTCGTTTGCAATATTATCTTTGATTGAGTTCTGCGCCGGCGTTTCGCCATTGTCAGCCTCAGATGTCTTTGCACTACGTTGCTGGCGCTTTGCCTCCCGTGCGGCCAGTTTTTCGGCCTTTTGTCGGCGCTTCTCTTCAGCTTTGGTTGCGTTATCGCTAATGGCCGCGGCAGCGCGTTTTTCGTCAGCTGCGGCTTTTGCTTCAGCAATTTTATCTTCCGCGAGTCGCTTGATTGCGACGTAATCTAACTTGCCGGTTCCAAGAACGGGTATTGCATCTACGGCGACAATCTTTTTCGGGACGGCAATTTCTGGCGTGCCGTGGGATTGTGCCCAGGCCAGCAATGCCGCACGATCATGGTCCGCGCGATCTGTAACAAGAACAATCTGTTCGCCCTTGCGTGGATCTGGCAGGATTGTTGCCGCGTGCATATTGTCTGGCCAAACCGCTGTTGCGCAGTTCTCAACGACTGCCAGAGATATCATCTCCCCGCCAATCTTCGCAAAACGCTTTACCCGTCCGCGAATGCCCATATAGCCGTCATTATCAAAGGCGACGACATCGCCTGTATCATGCCAGCCATCTTCCAACGGTTTTAAGACGCCGGGTTCGTCGGCTGTGATATATCCCTTCATTATGTTCGGCCCACGCACAAACAATCGGCCAGCGCCTTCCAGGCCTTCAACTGGTTCCAGCTTGTATTCTATGGCGGGAAGTAATTTGCCGACTGTGCCGGAGCGAATGTCACCGGGTTGATTGGCGGCAAGCACAGGCGACGCCTCTGTCACGCCATAGCCTTCCAGAACTTCAAAAGAGTATTTGCGCTCGGCCGCCTGGCGGGTTTCGTCTTTCACCCGTTCCGCGCCGCATACGGCAAGACGCAGCGAGCTCATGCCGCGGGCGTCACTGGCGCGCATGTATTGCTGCAGGAATGTATCTGTCGCGAACATGACTGTCGCGCCGGTTTCAAAAATCCGCTTCGGGATGATTTTTGTCTGCAGGGGCGATGGGTGCAGAACGGCAGGGTAACCCATGATAATCGGCCAGAGCGTACCGGCGGTCAGCCCGTAGCAGTGAAATGTTGGCAATGGGTTGAAGAAAATATCTGTTGGCAACAAATCAACATGTTCGCCGATCTGTTCAATGTTTGCCATAATGTTCGTGTGCGACAGAACAACGCCTTTGGGCGCGCCTTCTGTGCCTGATGTGAACAAAATCACGCCCGGTCCATCCGGATCAATTGGTGCTGAAGCAAGGTTCGGCACCAATGGGCCAAGCAGGGCGCGAGCCTTGTCAACAAGGCGCACTTCTTCTTTCAGGTCTTCAAGATAGTGGATCGTCAGTGATTGGCTTAACTCGTCAATCAAGTCTTCAAGATTGCCGATCTCGACGAATTTGCGCGCGGTCAGTATCTGGGTCACTTCAGCAGCTTTTGCCGCAGAAAGAATATTGCGGACACCCGCGGTGAAGTTGAGCATGGCGGGGACCCGGCCGCGCGAGTGTAATGCAAACATGGTGATCGTTGCGCCCGCGCCGGTCGGCAAAAGGACGCCAACCCGTTCATCTGCGATTGTGCGCCGGGCGATCGGTCCGCCAAGGCCGAAGCTTGCTCTTGCGATCTCATTATAGGTCAGATTGCGTCCGTCGCCGTCAATAATGGCAACCTTGCCCCCGCCTTTGCGCCGGCCTGTGGCGAGAAGCGCAGAAAAGATGGATCGTCGCGCTTTGCGTTCAATGCGGCGCGCGGTTTGGCGGTCCAACGGGTTGGACGCGTTTTCAGTACTGGTTACAGCTTCAGACATATGCGTTTCCTCCCGCAGATCGTTGTTATGCATTTTTTGCGCCGTGCGGATGCCTAACATTCTGATTCATTTGGGAGATATTACAAGGCCGTCATTGAAAGGCAAAATCGCGCGTTTGCGGTTAATATGCCAGGGCGTTACGCGCGTGCCACAGCTGCCATGGCCTCTTCGGCGATTGCCTTCGCGGCGCGTCCCGGGTCCGCTGCTTCGGTGATCGGCCTGCCGACGACAATATAATTAGCACCCGCCAGGATTGCATTTTCTGGCGTAACTACCCTTTTCTGATCGCCTGTCGCGGCCCCTTGGGGGCGCACGCCGGGTGTAATGATTAGCATGTCCGGCCCCACTTCGCGGCGAATGTCGGCCGCTTCCAGTGCAGAGGCGACAATACCATCGGCCCCCGCATCGCGCGCGCGGCGGGCACGTTTTAGGACGAGGTCTTTCAGGGCGATGTCGTAACCGCTTTCATGCAGATCGGCCTGCGACAGGCTTGTCAGCACGGTTACGGCGAGAATATTGAGCTGTTCCGCCTCACCTTTGCCGCGCATGGCCGCAGACAACACGTCCTTTTCGGCATGAACGGTGAGGAAGTTGCCGCCTAGCGATGCGATGCTGCGAACGCCCTTTTCCACCGTGGCACCGATATCATGATACTTCAGGTCGAAGAAAACTTTCCTGCCGGACGCGATCAGTTTTTGAGCGAGGTCAAATCCGCCAACAGGTGCGAGCTGGTACCCGATTTTGAAAATGCTCGCGCCGTCGCCAATCTGGTCAACAAGCCGTTCTGCGTGGGCGATATCGGGTACATCAAGCGCAACGATCAGTGGGTTTTCCTGCATTATATTTTCTTCTCCTTTTTCTTTGGGGATCGCTTTGTCCGCGTAGGCGCTTTTTTCTTCGCAGTGCTGTCCGTGCCGGTTTTATCTTTGTAAAGGCAGATGTCCGTGATCCGGCAATTGGGACAGTCTGGCGTGCGCGCCTTGCAGATGTAACGGCCATGCAGGATGAGCCAATGGTGGGCATCGCGCATGAAGCCGTCCGGGGTGATCTTTTCCAGCGCCTTTTCCACCGCCAGCGGCGTTTTCCCCGGGGCAAGTCCGGTCCGATTGGAAACGCGAAAAATATGGGTGTCCACCGCGATTGTTGGTTGGCCAAAGGCGGTGTTGACCACGACATTCGCTGTTTTCCGACCGACGCCGGGGAGCTGTTCCAGGGCGTCGCGGTCCTGCGGCACCACGCTGTCATATTGTTCGATCAGGATTTGCGACAGGGCGACAACGTTTTTGGCTTTATTGCGCCAAAGGCCAATGGTTTTGATGTAATCGCCGAGCTTCTCCACGCCGAGGGCAACCATTTTCTCTGGCGTGTTAGCAATTTTAAAAAGGGGCCCCGTCGCGCGGTTCACGCCGACATCTGTTGCCTGGGCGGAAAGGGTCACCGCCACAAGAAGGGTGTACGGGTCAGCGTAATTGAGTTCTGTCGTCGGCGCAGGCGTCGCATCATGCAGGCGTTGATACAGCTCCGCGGCGGCGGCTTTGGTTAATTTACGAGGCATGCCACTGCAGTAATCGCGGCTGGGCCTGGCTGCAAGCCGATTTGTGCGATCAGCGATTTGTCGCAATTGGCGTATGTCGATGGCGGCCCTATAAACGTTTTATGGCCTATGCACGGACCCTGTCTGAAATTGAAACCATGCCGCCTGATCAGATCGGGCGCGTATCTTATGAAGCGCCGCCACGCCTGGCATCGGCGGGCGATGAGATCTTCGAGGCTATTTTGTTCCCGAACCGATCCCTGCCGCCGGCTGGTTTTGCCCTGGTGATGGGCGTCGTGATCGCGGTGAACGTGACCCTTGGGGTTTTTTTCACGTCAATTGGCGCGTGGCCGGTTCTGGGGTTTTGCGGCCTTGATATTTTCCTTGTCTGGCTGGCGTTCAGGCTCAGCTATCGCCAGGGGCGCCACCATGAACGCATCCATATTACGGCCGATTGCATCAGGGTCAGCCGGGTATTACCGTCGGGCCATGAAAGCCGGTGGTCGCTCCAGCCATTCTGGACCCAGGTGTCAGTCGATCATCCCGGGGAACATCATGTGCGCGTGCGATTGACGAGTAAGGGGCGATCGCTTTTCCTTGGCACCTTTCTTTCGCCGCGCGAACGTGAGCAATTTGGCGACGCCATCGCTGCGGCGGTGGTGCGGGCGCGGCAAGGCTAGGGTGGTGTGGTGTGATTGGTTTTCTTTTTGTGTTTGCCTGCCTGATTGCAGCGGCCAGCGGCGGGTATTTTTATTGGGCGAAGCGTGTGCGCGGGCAAATCGCCGAAGGGGCGAAGATTGCCTTTCAGCGCTATCAGGATAAAGAGCCCGCCTTCGTCGATGGAATAACGCTGACAGAGTTTGAAGCGGCCTACCACAAAGCGAAGTTCCCGAGATTTCCAAAGTATTTCCTTGTGGCCATGGCCCTGTTTGCCGTGGCACTGCCGGCGGTTTTTGGCGTTTTGAGCGGGATTATCTGGATTGGTGAGCAGGCGGGCATGATCGCCGAGCCGGCAGAACTGGCGAAATATGTCCCCATCGGTGAGGCACAAACCACCATCGGCCAGGCGGAGCGGGAGGAAGTTGCGCTTTACCTCGCAAAGGATTTCGCTGGGTTTTACTATTTCTTCGGCGTGATTTTCGCCTGGATGGGCATTGTTGCCCTAGTAATGCGCCGCTATCACCAGCGCCGACCGGGGGATGTTCGCGAAGAAGTCATCCGCGTCAGAGAAGCAAAAAGTGAAGGATGACCTTAATGCGCTATCTGCACACCATGGTTCGAGTAAACGACCTGCAAGCGTCACTCGATTTTTACTGCGATAAGCTTGGTCTCGTTGAGGTCAATCGGAGCGAGCATGAGGCGGGTCGCTTCACTTTGGTGTATCTGGCGGCACCTGACGATATCGATGCGGTTGGCGGACCTGCGGCACCACATGTGGAGCTGACGTATAACTGGGATAAAGAAGAGTATCCTGGCGGCCGGAATTTCGGTCACCTCGCCTTTCGTGTGGCGAATATCTACGATGTCTGTCAGCGCCTGATGGACGCTGGCGTCACGATTAATCGCCCACCGCGCGATGGCCATATGGCATTTGTCCGGTCGCCGGACGGTATCTCCATCGAGCTCCTGCAAGAAGGTGAGCGCCTGGCCCCCGCAGACCCCTGGCGCGCGATGGAAAATACAGGGTCTTGGTAGCGCGCCACAAATTTTCCTTATTGCTTTCTTATTTTTAGCAACCACATGCAAATGGAGCCGCTGAGCAATCTCGGCTGTTTTCTTGCTTGCTTGCCTGGCAGAACGGGGCGGAGAGCAGGCCGGGACGGAAAAAAAGGGGAGTGGCCGATGGGGGCGGCGTACGCATTGCGCTTGCAGGACGTTGTAAAGAGCTTTGGTGGGTTCAAAGCGGTCAATGGTCTTTCGTTCGACGTAAGCCCGGGCGAGATTTTCGGGTTTCTCGGGCCCAATGGCGCGGGCAAGACCACAACGCTGCGCATGATCCTCGATATCATTGCTCCCACCAGCGGCACGATTGACGTTCTTGATTCGATGTCTGCCAATGATATGCGGCACCGGATTGGCTATTTGCCGGAAGAGCGCGGCCTATACCGCAAAATGCGTGCGGCGGAATCCATTGCCTATTTTGCCAGGCTGCGCGGGGTCCCCGCCGGTAAGGCGAAGGCCCGTGCCCATGAGCTACTCGAAGAGTTTGGCCTTGGTGAATTCGCCCGTGCGCGAAATGAAGCGCTGTCAAAGGGCATGGCGCAAAAGGTCCAGCTGTTGACGACCATCGCCCATGACCCGGATCTGTACATTCTCGATGAACCCTTCTCCGGGCTTGATCCGATAAATCAGGCGACACTGGAAAAATTAATTCGTCGACTGAAAGATGCGGGCAAGACGATCATCTTTTCAACCCACGTCATGGAGCATGCCGAGCGCCTGTGTGACCGGTTTTTGATCCTCTCAAGCGGGCAAAAGAAATTCGACGGAACCCTTGATGAGGCGCGCCAGATATTTCCGCCGCAAGTTACTGTGCGTACGAACGCGGCACCTGCTCAGATAGCCGACATCAGCGGCGTTGTTAAAATCGAAGAGACTGATGATGGATCGAATGCGGATGAAAAAGAATACCGTGTTGAGCTGGTGCGCGGTGCGGACCCACAGACTTTCTTAAGGGCGCTGATTGCAGCAGGGTTGTCTGTTAGCGGATTTAATGCTGACAGTGCGTCCTTGCACGATATTTTCGTCCGGCTGGCGGGCGATGATGGAGATCGCGCGTCATCTCCTGACGATGTTGGGGAGGAATGATCATGTCGCCGCGCACAGCACGCAAGTGCGGATCGTGGCCAGTGCCGGCGAGCATTAGCAGTTTTAATTCGGCTCTTTAGCTTTTCGATGGCCATGTGCCACAGCAAAAGAAGCCCCGGTCATCCGACCGGGGCCCTGTTTGATTTTACGGGGAAACAGGGAATTTGTGGTTGTTAACCACCTCGCTCACGCGCCCCTGATTTATTCCATAAATCGCGGCGATGTTGTGTTGCAACATCCCCTTCTCGAAATAT
>SHAI01000128.1 GCA_004213235.1 Parvularculaceae bacterium | reverse complement strand
TCGCGGGCGCTAGCCTTGCCGGATTACGCGGGGCCTGGTTGATCCGTTCAACCTGAAATAGGCGTAATCGTTAGGTTACATAAGCGCTAGGCGCTTTTCTGTGAGGTTTAGAAAGGCCGAACGCATGCCATTTGATTCCGAACGACATAACCGATCATCAAGAGAACCCGCGGCGCGCAAGCGCATCGCTGTTATTGGTGCCGGTATTTCCGGGCTATCAGCGGCTTGGTTATTGTCCCATGATCATGATGTCGTGATTTACGAGGAAGAGAACCGGCTCGGCGGCCACGCGAATACAGTTGAAACGCCCATAAAAGGGGGCGTGGAACATGTCGATTGCGGTTTTATCGTTTTTAACAAGGCAAATTATCCCAATTTCACGGCACTTTTGAACCATTTGGATGTCGGCATTGAGGAAAGTTGCATGTCGTTCGGTGTGTCCATGCAAGGGGGGCAGATCGAGTATTCTGGTCAGTCCATTTCAAGTTTGTTCGCAGCACCGCGAAGCTACCGATCGCGCCGCCACTGGCAGATGCTCGGGGAATTGCTCAAGTTCCACCGGGTTGCGCGCCAGGCCATTGCGCGGGGTATTGGGGATACCGAAACACTCCAACAGTTTATCCATCAAAACCGGCTATCGGATGTTTTCGCAGAGCGGTTTTTGCGCCCGTTCGCAGCGGCCATTTGGTCTGCGCCAGCGGCCACGGTGCTTGATTATCCAGCCGGATCATTCCTTCGCTTTTTTGCCAATCACGGCCTTTTGCAGGTCTTGAATATGCCGATCTGGAATACCGTGCGCGGGGGCTCGAAAAGCTATGTTGACCGGCTCGCGGCTGGCTTGTCAGGGGCGGCGCGACTGGGGTGCCGCGTTCAGTCGGTGAAGAGGTCGTTGACTGGAATTGAAGTACACGACGAGACGGGGGCGTGCGACCTTTTTGATGATGTCTTAATCGCGACCCATGGCGATATTGCGCTCTCCTTACTGGAAAAACCGACGCAGAACGAAGCACGGCTTTTGAGCGCCTTTCGCTATCAGAAGAATTACGCAGTTCTGCATAAAGACCCCGCCTTGATGCCGGTGCGCAAATGCGCCTGGTCAAGTTGGAATTATCTTGGTGGGGAGGATATGGTCGCTGTCACCTATTGGATGAACCGGCTGCAGAATCTCAAAGGCGGCGAGGACATTTTCGTTACTCTGAACCCGAGTGGGAAGATCCGTGAAGACCGCATTGTTGCAGAGTTTGATTATACGCATCCAATCTTTGATCTGGCGGCCGGCGCGGCTCAAAAATCGCTATCATCAATCCAGGGTGAAAGCGGTATCTGGTACGCAGGTGCACATTTCGGGCAAGGTTTCCATGAAGATGGCCTCCAGGCAGGGCTTCATGCTGCCGAATTAATGGGCGCACGCCGCCGACCATGGGATGTAGAAAACGAAAGCGGGCGCATCTATGTAACTGACGCTGCAAAATCCTGCGGCGCTTCAGCTCTTGCTGGTCAATGAAAATGACGCCCGCGTTCAGGTCTGCCTTGTACGAAGGCCGGGTTACCCATCGTCGCTTACTGCCTGTGGAGCACGCGCTGGAATACCGCGTATTTTCGCTGTTCCTGGACCTGGATGAGCTGCCGCGACTTGACGCGGCGCTACGACGATTTTCACGCGGGAAATTTAATTTGTATGGGTTCCATGATGGCGACCATGGGGTGGGACACCCGACTGATCTTGCTGCGCACATTCGCGATGCGGCGCTGAAATTTGGATTAGACGCCAGCGGACCGCTAGAACTATTGTGCTATCCCAGAATTCTCGGTTACGTCTTCAATCCTATCGCCGTATATTTTTTGCACGATCAATCGGGTGCGCCAAGCGCTGTCCTCTATGAGGTTTCAAGTACATTTGGCGAGCGCCATTCTTATCTCATTCCCGTGCGCGAGGAGGGGCCGATCTTTCGGCAGGTCGCCGATAAACGTCTTCATGTGTCACCATTCATGGAGATGGATATGCGGTACTATTTTCGCGTTCAGCGGCCCAGCGAGCAGGCACACATTCTGATTCGCGAAACGCGGCGCGATGACGATGAACAAAAAACGGTGCTTAACGCTGCGTTTCAGGGCACGCGGGTTGAATTATCTGACAGCGCGCTCGTCAGCGCATTTTGCCGCTTTCCGCTAATGACCCTCAAAGTCATCGCCGGCATTCACGTGGAGGCCGTGCGTCTATTGGGCAAGGGCATGCGTTTGCGTGCTGGCGATCCCGCCCCCGAGACGCCGATCACGCTTGTAAGCCCTGCCACAGTTTCACAATAAGCGACCGCCTTCTTGAACATACTGGCTCGCCATCATAAGCATGGTGATGGCATGACAAAGGAGTGGGGTATGATCGGACAAAACCATTGGATGGTGTTCGTTCTTGCGACGAGCTTGATCGGGTGTGATGTCAGTGAAAGTGGCGGGGAACCAATTTTGCCGCCGACTGAAGAGGTTTTGGAACCGGCGACAGACGCCTTGGATTTCGTTCCCTTGGATGTTCCGGCGGCGCTGCCTGTGATCGAGCTGATTCGCGTGGTCGAAGGGTTCAACGCGCCAGAGGGGGTCGCGGCGCGACCAGGCGGCGGATACTTCATTTCAAATGTGGCAGGCACCGGCACGGCCAAAGATGGGGTGGGCTGGATTTCAATCGTCTCGCCCGATGGAGATATTCAGGAAGAAAAATGGGTCGATGGTCTGAATGCACCAAAGGGGATGATTGCCCATAACGGTTATCTTTATGTGACAGATATCGACGTCGTGCGGGTCTTTGACCTTGAAACCGGAGCCCAGCAAGAGGCAATTGCCGTTGAGGGAGCGACGTTCCTCAATGACGCAACGGTGTGGAATGACGCGCTATATGTTTCTGATTCCCGTACCGGCACGGTGCATCGGATTGTCGATGGCGTGGTGACTGATTTTATCAGGGACAGCGAACTTCTTGACGGGGTCAATGGCGTTCTTCCCTATGGAGATAAATTACTCATAGCCACAATGAAGGCGGGGCTTTTGAGCATGGCCAGTGCAGATGGCACGCTTACAACGCTCGCCTCGGGTATGGTGAATGCTGATGGTATAGGGATTGCGCCGAGTGGCGGGTTTCTCGTTTCATCCTGGCCGGGAGATATTTTCTATGTCCCGGAGGATGGCGATTCAGTGAAACTACTCGACACCCGCGAGGACGGCATTTTACAAAATGATCTTTCCGTGTTCAACGACATTATGATCGTGCCAAATTGGGAGCCAGGCACAGTTACCTTCTGGCGTATCCGAAATTGATTGGGCACGAACAGTTTTTGAAATGGACTTTAGACTATTGTAGGTTCACCAGTTAAGAGGCTCGAAAAAAACATGAAAAAGTTGATTGACGGTGCAGATGCCGCTCTCGATGGGGTGTTGTTTGACGGCATGACGATCATGGCCGGTGGCTTTGGTCTTTGTGGTATTCCTGAAAACCTCATTGCAGCAATACACCGCGCCGGTGTGAAAAACCTGACCGTGATTTCCAATAATTGCGGGGTTGATGAATTCGGGCTCGGAATTTTGCTGGGTAGTAAGCAGATAAAGAAGATGCTCTCTTCTTATGTGGGGGAGAACAAGGAGTTTGAACGTCAGTATCTTTCTGGTGAGCTTGAATTGGAGTTCAATCCGCAAGGGACCCTTGCTGAGCGAATCCGTGCAGGTGGTGCTGGTATTCCGGGATTTTTTACAAAAACTGGTGTCGGAACGGTCATCGCCGAGGGCAAAGACCATAGGGATTTTGATGGCGAGACCTACATAATGGAGACCGGCCTTGTTGCCGATTTATCGATTGTCAAAGCCTGGAAGGGCGATGCGCAAGGCAATCTGATCTATCGCAAAACCGCACGCAATTTTAATCCCATGATGGCAAGTGCCGGCAAGACGACTATTGCAGAGGTGGAGGAGATTGTGCCGGTCGGGTCACTTGACCCCGATAATATCCATACCCCTGGAATCTTTGTACAGAAGATTATCCAGGGTTTCCATGAAAAGCGTATTGAGCAACGCACCACCAGCGCGCGGGAGGCCTCGTAATGACAAATCAACACGTTGGATGGAGCCGAAATGACATGGCGCGCCGCGCCGCACAGGAATTGCGCGATGGCTTTTATGTTAATCTCGGGATTGGTATCCCGACGCTCGTCGCAAATTACATTCCTGATGGGGTTGACGTAACCTTGCAATCTGAAAATGGCATGCTCGGTATGGGGCCTTTTCCCTATGAGGACGAGATTGACCCCGACCTCATCAATGCTGGCAAGCAAACAATCACTGAACTTGACCGCACGTCATATTTTTCCAGCGCCGATTCCTTTGGTATGATCCGTGGAGGGCATATTGATTTGTCCATACTGGGTGCAATGGAAGTGTCGGAAAAGGGCGATCTGGCGAATTGGATGATTCCCGGGAAAATGGTGAAGGGCATGGGCGGGGCAATGGACCTTGTCGCCGGCGTGAAGAAGGTCGTTGTTGTGATGGATCACGCGTCCAAATCCGGGGCACCCAAACTCTTGCATGATTGTGCTCTGCCGCTGACTGGCCGGCGGGTGGTCGACATGGTGATTACCAATTTCGGCGTGTTTGAGATTGATCGTGGTTCGGGCATGCGCCTGGTTCAATTGGCCGATGGCGTGAGTGCGGACCAGGTCGCTGCGCACACACAAGCGACATATGAAGTAGCACTGTGAGCTTAAAGGCCCGGTTTTTGTTGTCAGATGAGCCAATGCTACATCTAATAATGAGCATAGAGCGCTTCGGCCTGCGACAGCACTGGCCTGCGACAGCACTGGACTGCGAGGGCAACGAATTGCGACGGGTTGAGCAAGGCGGCGCGCGATCACTGATTTGGAGACGCTCGGCGGCTATTTTGCCCGGGCGGGCGCTTCTTGGACATTTTTGGGTTGGTTCACCCTGACCAAAGGCCACAAAAGCTGTTCGCCGACGCTTGTTTCATTCATGTTTTCAACGCCATAGCGATCCGGATAGCGGCGCGTGATATGGGCGGTGCCAAAAAGCACATCCCAAAAGAATAGAAGATTGCCGTAATTGCCTTTGTAGTTGGTAATGCCGTCGGCTTTGTATTTGCCATGATGGGCGCTATGGGTCGCCGGCGTGGAGATTGTACGCTCTACCACCCACATGACGGGTGAGAGCCAGGGGATTCGATAAAGCGGTGCGTCCCACTTCACATCGCAGTGGGCACCATAGATCACCGTCATCTTGACGATGATATAGCCCGCATAAACCCAACCCAGGCCGAGATATATCAGCGCGCCTGAAAACCAGAGGCCAGGCATCAGAAAATAGTAGAAAATATTATTGCGATATACCACGCGTACGGAGAGATATTCAGCGTTGTGGTGCGGGCGGTGTAAATTGTAGAGCCACGGCACGCTGTGAGCTGTTCGGTGCCACCAATATTGCGTCATGTCGTCAAAGATGAGGAACAGCGCAATACCCGCCAGTAATGGGATAGAGGACAACGCACCTTCCGCCGCTGGGGCCAGTTGGCTCGTAACGACACCGCTGCAAATTATTACTGCAGGCTGCGTGAAACCGATGAGCAATAACGTGCTCATCACATCTACGATCGCGTCTCCTTTTTTCTCGTGGGACTTTTTGAAGAAGCCTTTCGTAAAGGCCTCCAGCAAGGCAAATCCGATGAAGATGCTGAGTATGATGATCAACTCCGGTTTCATCGCATTGTTCCTCTGTGCTTGTGTCTTGCGTCGCTCCAGGCAGTCTTGATTTAGCCCATGTTCCCTTGGCAGAATGCAAAGTACTTTGCATTTCGGGTTATGATGAGCAAGAAAAATCAGGATCAGACCGGCGGCGCGACAGTTTCGCCGGGTGAAGTCGGGGCGTTGGCGCAGTTAAGCCGCGTAGCGCGCCCTGCCCATTATGCCGATGGCCAGACCATCCATATGCGCGGTGATGTAAAGCCAGGCCTCTCAATTGTTCGCACGGGGGCTGTACGTATCGGCAATCCGGGGTTGAACGGTGCCTATGTCACTGCCTCGATAATGAAGCCCGGTGAGGTGTTCGGGGAGGCGTCCCTCTTTGCTGACTTGCCCCGTACCCACGAGGCGATTGCGATCGGCCCGACGGAAATTGAACAGATAGACCGTGCGTCCTTTTTTTCGGTTCTGGAGCGATCGCCGGAATTGGCGCACGAAATGCTCCGTATCGTGACGTCACGTTTGTATACCGTGCTTGATGCCCTGGATGATTTACAGCGATTGCCGGCGAGCGTCCGCGTGTCCAAGCTATTGCTCAGTGAGGAAGAACAAGGCGAGGTACACCATAGTCATTCGTCCCTGGCGGATTTGCTGGGATTATCTCGGGTCTCGGTAGGAAACGCCCTTGGTGAGTTGAAGGCACTCGGACTCGTCGTGCCTGGTTATGGACGCCTTACGATCAATAAAGCCGGGCTTTGTGAATATGTTGCTACCCGACAGATGATACCGCCATTGAAACCTCAGCAACCGCGCCATTAATGTCCGCACGTATCACGGCTTTTTAGCAGCCGCGTAAGCAACTGCACGGACAATGTCATTTGCGCGCGATGTGGGGTTCAATGGGCCTGGCTGTGTTTGCGTCATAACGATAACGCCAACATCGTCCTTTCGGTTAATGACGAAATAGGTGTCCCAATAACCACCCCAGCCCCAACCGCCTTCGGTAGCAACTCTGCCCGTATACCCAGGTTCCAAAACAATCAGCCCACCAAGGGTAAAGCTCAAGCCCGTACGTCGCCATTCTTCCGTTCGGGCGGCTTCTGGCAATGCATTGGTCATTAATAAACGGACACTGGCCTCAGACAGAACCCGTCCGCCTTCGAATGCGCCGCCATTTAATAACATCTGGCAAAAACGGCCATAATCTGGTGCGTTGGAGATCAGACCACCACCGCCGGACATAATGCCGAACGGTGTTGAGTTCACATCCGCGCCTAGCGCGCTCGTATCCGCCGGGATGAGCCCGCCGGTTTCATCGAAACCGTACACTGTTGCAACGCGGTTGAAATCATCTTGGTCAAGAAGGAACGCGGTATCATTCATGCCCAGAGGGTCAAAGAATGTCTGGCGAAGATAGGTTTCCAAATCGTTGCCGGACGCCACTTCGATAACGCGCCCGAGGACATCGGTTGCATAACTGTAAATCCACGTAACGCCTGGATCGACATAGAGGGGAAGGCTGGCAATAAGGTCGATCCGCTCTTCCAATGT
>SHAI01000127.1 GCA_004213235.1 Parvularculaceae bacterium | reverse complement strand
CCGGCTTCGTCCGCCGTTGCATCAATATAGGCCGCCACAAGATCCTGACCCAGATTATAGTTCAGCACATAACCTCGATAGGTCTCGATAAACGTGACGCTCTGCTCCGCCCGCGCACGCGAGGACAAACCATATTTTGTTGACATCGCGATCGCCGTTTCACGGTCAATCCGCCCGTCGAGATACTCGCGTGCAATATGATTTCGCGCATGGGACAATTTTCGACGCGCCTTGTTCAACGTCGCCAGAGTTTGCGCCTTCGTTGGATCGAGCCCTGCCAGCGGGAAGAGCACATCGCGATCAAAAGCGGTTTTTTCCCCGTCAGGGAAAGCAAGCTCAATCCCGTAATTCGCCGTCCCTTCGCCGATCAAAGCCTGCGGACTGAACAGTGGAAACATCGCATATTCAATCCAGCCATTTTTACGGAGAAAATCACGCTCTACCAGAACGTTCCATGTGTGGTGTCCGGGATAGCCTTCATGGCACCCAAGATCGACAGCTCGGTCGATGATGATCGACAAGTCCGTATTGATCTCAATCAGGCTGACATAATCGCCCTGGTACCAGTTGTACCCACTCCATGGCTTGTCGGTAACATACCCAAGGTCGAAGCCTTCACCGTCTGGCAGGCTATAATATTCCAATGTACGCCGACGACACTCCGCAATGGCGGCGTCAAACACGTCTGACAACCGATCCTTTGGAATAGCAAGGGACTCGCGAAAAGCGTCGACCCGCTCGCTCAGCGCGCCATCGCCGGGCAATAGCGCATCTATTTCGACTAACGCAGCGTCAAATTCGGCAATATCATATTGGGGCGCGACCGCATCATAAAGAAGGCGCGTTTCCTCATCGAATGAAAAACGCCGCCCCATTGCCATTTCTGCACGGGTTCGGCCGGCAATAATTTGTTTGGTGAGCTGATCAACCCGGTCAGCCAGATCCTGCGGCGGGTCGGAAACATCCGCCCCCAGCCGGTCAATCAATCCATTGTAACCATCAATGATTTCATCGAGCGAACGCGGCGAGGCCGTCGCCGCCTCGCGCCACTCCGCCGGACCGTGATAGGCATCGACATAGGCCTTGTCATAGGTGCCAAGCTCTAACCCGAGACGGACAAACTCTTCAGCAATTTCGCCAATAATCTGAGCGGCGTCACTCTTCGCTGCATGGCCGCTCCCGGCTTTATCATAATGGGAAGCTAAGTTGGTTTCGGTCTTGGTGCCATCATGCGGCGCACCACCGCCGCACGCAGCCAACAAAAGAACGGCGGCGGCGATAATGCGCATTGTCATGTTCTCGCCCTTAGCCGCGTGTGCCCGTGAACGGCGCATTGCCGAACGCGCCGAGCTTGACTTCGCCGGTCAGGGTATCACCATCAACGGTGCCTTTGAATTCCAGCGTCATCGGCATGGGCGACGTGATCTTTGCGCTCCATGCGAGGGCGTTGCCGTCGACAGTGCCGTTTTCCACAGCAGCAGTGCCCGTTGCGCCTGACATTTCGCCGGTCAGGGTGCCACCGTCTGTTTTCAGGTCGAGCGTCCCATTCTGCTCACCCATAGGCGTTTTCATCGTCATGTTCCACTTGCCATCTGCGCTCATGTAAATCGCTCCTGTTAGAAAAAATAAATTTGGTTCTGCAAGTCACTGCGGACCCACAACTCAAGGCGGCATAGGATGAACAGCGCACGCCCGCAAGGAGCTTGGGCAGTCCTAAGGGAAATAACCATGCAGGCAATGCGAAGCCAAAGGCCCTGGGCGGCACCAACGCCGCACAGCCGACATTGCGCGAGCCCTAAAACTGCACGCGAGCCCTAAAACTGCGCCGCGACCGGTGCGCCGAAGATCGACAGCAAAAACACCATTGATAGCAGCACCAGCGTCGCCAAAAAAGCGCTCACGCCCACGGTACAAAGATTATGCAAAAGAGACTGCATATGAAGAGGCCCTTTTTCTTCAACATGAAGCGTAACCTGCCGATATGCCCACGCCAATGGCATACAGGGCCCAAACAGCAAGAATCGTCGAAAAAACAGGGTATTCAACGCAAGAATAATGCCGCAATTGCGGTGTTGCAGCGCGGCATTATTCGTTCGCTTAAACAGGTAATAACTCTAACTAACTTTCAATGTAGCAATTACAATTGTCTTCAGTTGCTACTGGATCGTCAGTTGCCGCAAGATCATTAATTGCGATTCGCTTCGCGCCATCCCTCCATCGACTGGCTGATCGCAAAGGTCTCGCGGTATTTTGGCGAGTCAGACGGCCGCGGCGGACGTTCACGGGTTAACTCCATGATCTCAGCCAGTTTGTTGTGCGCGGCACCCGACTGCCCGGCCCCAATGTAAGCGTGCAATTCAACCAGCGAATCTGACAATGGGTCATCAGCGCGGATCACAAAATAAGGCTCGTCTGCCGCAAGATCATCATAACAATCAAACTGAGATTTATTGTCTTTCGACCCAATTGGCGCGGTCATGTCATTTGCCTTTCTTGATGACTTTATTTCTTTGAGTTTGCGTGAACGAAAAAATTAGAACGCACGCCAGACGCGATAAAGAAAACAAATCGAACGAGGACACGGCTGGCGCTTGCAAAATCCTCATTTAATCAGCATGCGGTGAGAACCTCACAAAGTGAAGCCCTCCCCTCTTTTCTTGATCGGTTAATTATCCAGGAAGCTGCGAAGTTTCCGCGACCGGCTTGGATGCTTCAGCTTGCGCAGCGCCTTTGCTTCAATCTGGCGGATACGCTCCCTGGTCACGGAGAATTGCTGGCCAACCTCTTCCAGAGTGTGATCTGTATTCATACCAATGCCAAACCGCATACGCAGGACACGCTCCTCGCGCGGCGTGAGAGATGCGAGAACCCGCGTCGTGGTCTCACGCAAATTCGACTGAATGGCTGCATCGATGGGAAGAACGGTGTTTTTGTCTTCGATAAAATCGCCAAGATGAGAGTCTTCCTCATCACCAATCGGCGTTTCCAGCGAAATCGGTTCTTTGGCAATTTTCATCACCTTACGAACCTTTTCCAGTGGCATGGAGAGTTTTTCCGCCAATTCCTCCGGTGTGGGTTCGCGGCCAATCTCATGGAGCATTTGCCGACTTGTGCGAACGATTTTGTTGATCGTTTCGATCATGTGCACCGGAATACGGATTGTCCGCGCCTGGTCTGCAATAGACCGAGTAATTGCCTGACGGATCCACCAGGTGGCATAGGTCGAGAACTTGTAACCACGACGATATTCGAATTTATCAACGGCTTTCATCAAGCCAATATTGCCTTCCTGAATCAGGTCGAGAAATTGTAATCCGCGATTAGTGTATTTCTTGGCGATGGAAATCACGAGGCGAAGATTTGCTTCCACCATTTCCTTTTTAGCAATGCGCGCTTCGCGTTCGCCTTTCTGTACGGTCTGAACGATCCGGCGGAAATCCTGGACGGTCAAACCTGTTTCGGTAGACAGGCGCGCGATCTCATCACGGATCTGCACGATCTGGTCCCCGCCTTTTTCGACGAAGTTTTTCCAGCCCTTGCCCGTTTTCTCGCGCACGCGGTCCAACCATTCCGGATCAAGCTCCGCCCCCAGATAGTCTGCGAGGAACTCACGGCGGTTAACGCCGTGGCTGTCAGCAAGACGCACGAGCTTGCCTTCCAAGGCCATCAAGCGACGATTGATGTCATAGAGCTGACCGACAAGGGCTTCGATCCGCTGATTGTTCAACCGTACCGAACGCACCCGTTCAACAATTTCTTTCTGGAGTTTTTTCAAACGCCTGGTTTGCGAGGAGGAGAGATCTTCGCCGCGCAATTGCTCCTCGATCATGATGTCCTGAAGGCGCCGTAATTTTCTGTAGTCGTCAGATATGGAATCGAACGTCCCCATCACGCCATCGCGCAGCTCCGCTTCCATGGCCGACAAAGACAAGGCACCTTCGTCGAAATCTTCCTCATCATCTTCGCCTTGCTCAGCTTTTTCTGCCTCTTCCTGCTGGACGCGGGCCGCCACCTCTGGCTGGGTCATATCCGGCCGGGATTCAGGACCGCCCCCATAGGTCGCATCCAAATCGATAATATCGCGCAGCAGGACACGACCTTCCGTCAATTCATCCCGCCAGACCGAGATAGCTTCAAAGGTCAGTGAGCTTTCACACAAGGCCCTGATCATGGTCTCGCGGCCAGCTTCAATCCGCTTGGCGATCGCGATTTCACCTTCACGCGATAATAGCTCAACGGTGCCCATCTCGCGCAAATACATGCGCACAGGGTCGTCAGTACGGTCAGCGGAAGAACTTGTATTCGTGGTGACAACGGCAGATTTTTCGTCTTTCTTGACCGTGAGTGCCGTCCCCGCAGCAGCACCATTCGCCGGTGCGGTGCTCGCCGCCGGCTTGGCATCGTCTGACTCATCATCCTCTTCGTCGTCATTTTCGACGACATTGATGCCCATCTCGCTGAGCTTCGACATGACATCTTCGATTTGTTCGGAAGAAAATTCCTCCGATGGCAAGATCGAATTCAGCTCGTCATAAGTGACATAGCCGCGCGCCTTGGCCGCTTTAATCATCTTTTTGACGTCGGCGTCTGTCAGATCCAGGATCGGGCCGTCTGCGCCTTCTGCTTCTTCGTTTTGCTTTGCTACTTTTGCCGCCATCTTGTAACCGCCCTTGCACTCACTTCAACAACACCAGACCCGGCCCCCTGGGCAAAATCTGTTATCGATCATGAAACCTGTTGATCAGCAGAAAGTCGTCCGGCGCAGCCATCGGCACCCGAAAAAACGCCGAAAGAACCCTGAACGCGCATGCAAACAGACCCCGGCAGCACCGTAATCACGACCTTCAATCACTGCCTGAACCTCGCCATTGCGCGGTCAAGCCGTTCCTGAAGATCGCGGGATGTCGCCATTTCGCCGTCGCCATGCCCGTCCTGATCTGCCACCCGCGCCAAGTCACGCCTCGCCGAAGCGGCGGCTTTCCAGCCGTCATCCCCGTCCACAAATACCTGTGCAGCGGACTCACTGAGCTCCTTGGAGGCCGCTGTGGTGTAGATGTGATGACGCAGCGCGTCGCGCCAGCCCTTTTCAACTTCTGCCAGTTCCGCGCCCGGTCGGAGGAATGATTGCCTATTTAGCACATCGTCATTTTTGAGACGCTTGAGTGTCTCCGATCCCGGCGAATTTTCCAGATGACCATTGACACGAGCGCTGTCAAGGCCTGGATCGGAAATTACAAGCCCGATTAACTCGCTCATAAGGGCGTCGATATCGGCATTTTCCAGGACGAGGGAAAAAAAAGCGTCCTCTTCGGCAACGATGAGGTCGGGCCGGCGCAAGGCGCATAGAACAATCGTCGCCTCCCGGGCATAGCGCATGCGGGCGGCTGCATCCCCCAACTGCCTGCTTGGACGACTTTGCACCAGCATCTGATCGTGCTCGGACCGGTACCGTTTCCAGCCAGCACCTGGGCGCAAAGCTGGTGCCTCGCCGTAACGCGAACGCCCGCCTGACTCCTGCGGGGGTGCCTGCTGGTCTCTGAACCGCCGGACGATCTCCACTGCATAGGCGTTGCGGACATCCTTGTCCTCGATCTGGCGGACGAAATCGCGCAATCGGGCCCGAAACGCGGCATGGCGCTCAGGTGTGGTCAGGGGATTGGCCTGTTCTTCGCGCCGCCATAGAACGTCGACCAGGGGCGTTGCACCGTCGCAAAGGTCGGCGAAAGCTGATGCGCCGCCCTCCCCGATCACGTCATCAGGATCTTTCCCGTCTGGCAGGAAGACAAACGACAGGGACTTGCCAGGGGTTAACATCGGCAGCGCCCGATCCACCGAACGGTGCGCCGCCGCGATACCGGCCTTGTCACCATCAAGGCACAAGAGCGGCTCATCATCGCTCCGCCACAAAAGCCGGATCTGGCCTTCGGTCAAGGCCGTGCCCAGCGGTGCGACGGCAGACGTAAACCCTGCGCCCCACAGGGCGATGACGTCCATATATCCTTCACACACAATGAACCGTGCCGACTTGTCGCCCGCCGCGCCAGCCTGCGCGCGCGCCGCACGCGCGCTGTCATAATTGTAAAGGACGTCGCCCTTGTGGAATATCGGCGTCTCTGGCGAATTCAGGTATTTCGCCCGTGCATTCGGGTCGAGCGCTCTGCCGCCGAAGGCAATAACGTCCTTGCCCCGACGGATTGGGAACATTACCCGATCGCGAAACCGATCAAAGCTTGCCCCGCGGCCAGAGCTATTATCTTCATCGGGTTTGATAATCAGTCCCGCGTCAATCAGGGTCTTTTCATCAAACCCCTTATTGATGAGGTAATCTTTCAGCGCCGATCGACCTCGCGGCGCGTAACCGATCCCAAAGGTATCAATCTGTTCGGGCCTGACGCCGCGGCGTTTCAGGTAATCAGCCGCGTGCCCACCCTCACGCCGGGTAAGCATGGCGGAAAAAAACACCGCAGCGGCATTGCACGCCTCCACCAATCCTTTGCGTTCTTTGGCTTTGTCCGCCGCGCGGGGGTCTTCGGCCGGCAATTCCATGCCCGCCTCTTCAGCAAGACGGGTCACAGCCTCCATGAAGGAAAGCCCCTGGGTTTCCTGCAGGAAGGTGATGATGTCGCCGTGATTGTTTGAGGAAAAACAGTGATAGGACCGCCGCTCGTCATTCACCGTAAAGGAAGGCGTTTTTTCCTTGGTAAACGGCGACAGCCCCCACCAGGTATTGCCGCGACGCTTCAACTTTACGCCGCGCCCGACAACATCAGACGCGCGCAGCCGTGACTTTAGTTCGTCAATGAACTCAGGTGAAAACCGAGGCATAAGTTCGCCCAACCCGGTAGCGACCCGCCGCTACCCCAACCGATATACATAACTGATCTCAGCGATTCGGTCATGGACAGACCGCTAAGGATTGGGAAAACCGGTATCGATCTGGGGGAAACTGATGAGGTCGCGGCGCTCTTCCGCCGTTTTCCCGCTATCTCCCCTCATCCGCGCCCTCAGCTCAGCCGCTTTTTCATCATCGCACCGGCCTTACCGAAATCCATCTCGCCGGTATAGCGTTCCTTGAGCACACCCATACAGCGGCCCATATCCTTGAGGCTTTGCGCGCCTTGCGCCGCGATGACATCCCCAATCACGGTAGCGATTTCGTCTTCGGTCATCTGCTTCGGCAGAAATTCCTGTATGACCGAGATTTCAATACGTTCCTGCTCGGCCAGCTCCGGACGGCTCCCCTTTTCAAAAGCTGCAGCGCTATCTTCACGTTGCTTGACCATC
>SHAI01000126.1 GCA_004213235.1 Parvularculaceae bacterium | reverse complement strand
AACTTAGCCGGGTGTGCCGTTGAAAGGACAACCATGGGCCCGGTAATAGCCTGTGATGCACGCATCTTATCCGCCGCCACAAGGCCAACGGCCGTATGGGGATCAATAAGAATGTCATGGCGCTTGTGAATTTCGGCGATTTTTTCCGCCGTTTCACGATCATCGGCGCGCGCTGATGTGAAATCAGAGTCGATTTTGATACGGACATCAACGGGAATGGTCATTGATTTTTTATGGGCAAATTCGTCCATTAAAGAAGCAAGCCGTGCGCCATCACGCCCCATTGCTTCAAATATCAAACGTTCGAAATTGGACGCGACCTGAATATCCATTGACGGTGAGCTCGTCGCGCGCACGCCCGCAGGTGCATATTCCCCCGTGGAGAGCACACGGTGCATGATATCATTTTCATTCACCGCCACGCCGAAACGTCCGACAGGCAAACCGGTTTTTTTGGCCGCATACCCTGCAAAAACGTCGCCGAAATTGCCCGTTGGTACAATGAATGCCGGCGCGGATGAAAGCCCCAGTTTCGCGATGGACGTCACATAATAACTGGTCTGCGCCGCTAGGCGGACCCAATTGATCGAGTTTACGCCGCCAAGATCCAGTTCATCATTTAGCGCCGGGTCGATGAACAGGGTTTTCACAATGCTCTGACAATCGTCAAAACTTCCCTTTATCGCGATGTTGTGAATATTCGCGCCGGGATTTACCGTCATAATGCGGCGCTGAACATCTGAGATCCGCCCTTCCGGATGGAGAACAAACAGATCAACGCCCGGCGCATCAGCAAACGCGGCAATCGCCGCCCCGCCGGTGTCGCCGGAAGTAGCACATAGGATCGTCTTGCGCTGTGGCTTATCCCTGCGGGCTAATGGATAAAGCCGAGACAAGGCCTGCATGGCGACATCTTTGAAGGCAAGGGTCGGGCCGTGAAACAGTTCCAGTAAATATATATCATCACCAAGGTCCCGCAGCGGGGCAGTTTCCGGGTGATCGAATGTCGCGTATGCCTCGCGCATAAGCGGGCGCAGCGAATCGCTCGTGACGCCCTCGCCAGGGCTGGCGAAAGCGGCCAGCATATCTGCAGCAACATCGCTGAACGGCGCGTCGCTCAAACACTGAAAATCTTCCACCGACAATTGCGGCCAGACCGTCGGGACATAGAGCCCGCCGTCAGGAGCCAGACCACTTTCGATTGCCTGCAGAAACGAAATGGGCGCTGCAGCGCCTCGGGTCGACGTGTACATCATGGGACACTCTTATGCCGCATTGCGACAAATAAGAAAGCTGTCTTGTGAAGAAGAGCCAATAAACATCTGTCCATCGATTGAATCGGCTACGGTTGCAGCTGAAATCTGGTCGCCGTCGAGTTGATATAGGGGTTTTGTTTCAATAGCGCCCCTTGGTTCTGCGCTTTGAGGCCTCGCGCCTCGTGTCTCTGCGCTTTGTAGCAAAAGATCTGGCGCGGAAAATTTTAAAACCATTGCGCGCGTGTCTGAGTTTTCGGCGTTATTAAAAATAGGCACCGCCCGTTGTTTTGAATTTGTCGCTATCAGAATATCGCCCGATGGCGTGACATTAATATTCTCGCCATCACCCGGCAAACCGCGGGAAAATTGATACGTCAAAACGCCATTCGATTCGTTCCGCGCATATACCCTCAAGGCCCTGCCCGCAGACTCTGTTGCATAGAGGAAATTGCCATCCGGGCTCAGCGCCAAGCCGTTTACAAAGCGCAGTCCCTCTGTCGCAACGGACCAAGATACGCCGTTGAAGTGGAAAATCCGCCCGAATGGCGCGCGTATAATAGTTTGAAGGCGACCCAAAGGAGTTTCGCGGTCGGCACCTGTGTTAATGGTAACGTAAAAACTTCGCGGGCCGGTGGCGACAATATCTTTCGGGCTATTGAGGCGGCGATCAAAGAATGTCTCCAAATGCGTCATTGTCCCGGTATCTGCGACATCAAAAAGCTCAATCCCGGGTACTGCAGTATTAACAACAAAAAGCCGGGTCACGTCGCCGTTTTCAAAGAAACTCAGGCCTGAAGGACGAAACCTGGCGGGCACACCGTTGGTGCCATCATGCCAGGTCGCCGATGACAGCGGGTCATCAATATTCAGAATATGAACAGAACCCCGGGCATCCTTCCCTGCCTCACGGTCTAATGCCGAAATAAACACACGGCGTCTTTGGTGATCGGCCTGTAGGTCTTCAGCGCTGACAATACCGGCGAAGGGCGAACACAATTCGCCAGCTCCTGGAAGTTGGAGTTCTGGCTTTCCAGTTTGAAATGACGCAGGCGCCGTGGGATTGAACGGGATCAACATGACACAGGCACCAACGACTAACGAGACGGTCATTGCAGCCACAGGAACGAAACCCAATGAGATTTTCATAAAGCCCAAGCCCGGTCATGCATCCGAATTTTTGCGAATGGGCACGCTAACCAAAATGGCCGTAAGGCGAGCGCGCAGACACCGAATATTCGTTAATTTTCAAGATGCCTTGGCGATGTGGCCACGCCAAGGCGGTCACCAGGTCAAATTGTTCTGCTCCACAAGATTTTTTTCTTGAAATAAGACGAAGCTGCGTGTAGCCACCGGCGCTTGATGGGCGACTTCGAAGAAAACCGCCCACCGCACGCCCGCTTCAATACAGGTCAGAGCCATGAAGAAAGACATCCATCCAGACTACCATGTCATCAATGTTGTGATGACCGACGGGTCGTCGGTGCAGATGCGTTCCACCTATGGCGAACCTGGCGCGACCTTAACGCTTGATATCGATCCTTCCACGCACCCGGCTTGGACTGGCGGCCCTCAAAAGGCACTGGATCGCGGTCGCGTATCCAAGTTTAACAAGAAATTTGGCGCTTTCGGTCTCAAAAAATAATTCGGCTTGCCTGGCACAAACATGGTGCCGACATGACGCAAACCGAAAAACCGCTGGACGCAAAGCGAAAAACCGCTGGGCCCAATTGGTACGCTGACCTCGGCCTGTCTAACTTGTGCATACCAACTGGTGCATAAATTAGCGGCCGAAAGCTTCGTGTAGCGTTCTAAGTTGAGCAGCCGCATCGCCCTGCTGGCCTTCGCCTTTTTCTGATTTAGAAAACAGATCGGCATCGAGGCGGCTTATTCGGCTGTAAAGCTGTGATGACGCGGCGGACAGGGCTAGCAGCACAGAAGGTAATTCTTTGGTGGACTGTATTTCCTTTGGCGCTGGTTCTCTGGCCGCCAGACGATATTTTGCTTCCCATGCCTCTGAGATTTCCATATCGCCATCGCGTACCGCGCGGAGCACCAACAGCCAGGATGCGATCTGCATGAGCTGGGTGGTGAGACGCATTGAGGCCCCGGCATAGGACAGCGCAGCGCTCTGGCTTAGGGCTTTTGACGCACTGCGTCCGTCACCATCCAGATAATTCGCAGTCTCCTCGACCAGCGCCATGCCCTCTTTGAATGTGCGCGCAAAGACTTCGGACTTTACGAACGCCTCGGGTCCTGTTTCTGCCGAATTTGTAGGTGATTTTTCTTCGTATGACATATTTTGCGCTTGGCTCCGGTCTTGCGTCTCATAAACATGCTGCCGCCTTGCCCGAAAACTGCACGACGCCGCCACATCACCTCACTACGCAACCCGTGTGCCAACTGGTCGAGGCATTGCCCTGTGATGGCTAAAGTTTGAACAATTTATCCGCAGCATCACGGGTCGCACCCCGAGCGTTAACTGCCTGACGGCAACGCTCAATCTCCGCTTCCATCGCCCCGATCCGGGCGTGTAGGTCTTCAACCGAAAGTGTTGAAAGATCCTGCTTTGCCAGAAATGCCAATTCCAGGTCTGGCGCGCTTTCTGCGCGTTCTTCTTCCATGACTTTTCTCCTGCCATGTAGGTTGCCGTGGGCGTGATAATCGATGACAAAGACGGTTAAACGCAAGCAGCTTAGCCATATAATGACAAGAGTTTCTCGCAACACACAGGGGTTTTCGAATGAGCGATAAGATGCGGGTGGTCGAAATTTCCCAGCCCGGCGGCCCAGAGGTTTTGCGACTAGCCGAACGCGATCGCCCCGTGCCTGGCCCTGATGAAGTCCTGATTCGGGTCGACGCCGCCGGGGTCAACCGTCCCGATGTTTTACAGCGTATGGGCTTATACCCGCCAACGGCTGGCGCGAGTGACCTGCCGGGACTGGAAGTTGCCGGTTCAATTGAAGCCCTTGGAGCGGGGGTTACAGGTTGGACCCGCGGCGAATTGGTCTGCGCCCTCATCCCCGGCGGGGGCTATGCCGAATATGCAATCGCCCATATTGGTGCCTGCCTGCCGCTCCCGTCAGGTATTTCGATTGAAGAAGCAGCTGCGATTCCAGAAACGTTCTTTACCGTATGGGCGAATGTTTATGACGATGCCGGTCTGCGCGCCGGGGAAACATTATTGGTTCATGGTGGCACGAGCGGTATCGGCGTTACCTCTATTTTGCTGGCCAGGGCGTTTGGGTCAAAAGTCATCGCCACAGCGTCGTCTGATGCCAAATGCGATGCGATCAGAAAACTGGGCGCGGATCTCGCGCTTCGCTATGACGGGGACGATTGGGAAGAACGGGTTCGCGACTTTGGCGGGGCGGATGTTGTTTTAGATATGGCAGGTGGCGACTTCGTTGAGCGCAATTTAAATGTGCTGAACGATGGCGGTCGGCATGTTTCGATTGCGTTCCAGCGGGGCATGAACGCATCGATGAATGTCATGATGGTTATGCGCAAACGTCTCCGGCTTTCCGGTTCGACAATGAAAGCGCGCGGGCCAGAGGAAAAAGCCCGCCTCGCCCAGGCCCTGGAAAAAAATGTGTGGCCGTTGATCAGCTCAGGCGCGGCACGGCCAATCATCGACCGGATATATCCATTAGAAGCCGCATCAGACGCCCACGCTTATATGGAAGCGGGCGGCCATACAGGAAAAATTGTGCTTTCGACCCACTAATTCGGAGAATTAACGCCAGGATGAAAGTCCCGGCGCAAGATTCTCTCCAGAATTCCTATCTTAGCGCTTGGAGATGGGGCCGGGCGCGGTTATATCCCCCGATGACGCGTGCGCGCGGCGCTATCTTCCTTACATGATTGCGGCCTGCGCGGCGCCCACTAAAGACGAGTGGGCGTCACCCATCTGGCGTTCCTCATCTTGGATCTTGAGGGCGCTGGCGCCTAATGCGCACACCAGTTTGCCCCGCATGTGCGTGGTTTGAGAATGAATGGAGACGCCCCCATGGCTGACAAACCGTTGATGCCCCTAGCGACAGCCGTATGGTTGATTGACAACACCTCCCTCACCTTCGATCAGATTGCCGATTTTTGTGGCCTGCACGCCCTACAGGTAAAAGGGATTGCCGATGGAGACGTCGCCGCTGGCGTGCGGGGAATAGACCCGATTACGAACAATCAGCTAGAGCGCGATGAGATAGAAAAAGCGCAGGATGACGACAGCTATCGCATGCGGCTGTCTCGTCCTAAAACCCTCGTGGCGGAAAAAACCCGCAAAGGTCCACGCTATACACCGGTCTCAAAACGCCAGAGCCGGCCAGATGCGATTGCGTGGATGGTGCGTAATCACCCTGAAGTTTCTGACGCACAGATCGGTAAGCTGCTTGGTACAACTAAAACGACGATCCAGGCTGTGCGCGACCGGAGTCACTGGAACTCGCCAAATATTACGCCGCAGGATCCTGTCGGCCTCGGTCTTTGCTCGCAAACAGATCTTGACGCCGTTGTACGCAAAGCCGCGGCAAAAGCTGCAAAGATGGCACCGCCAGTCACTGCAGATACGTCCGACACATTGAAATCGACTGAAGAATCGCTCGCGCCAGCTGAGACTCAAGAAGACAATCCTGCAGAAACCGATGACGGCGAGATCGATATTGAAAAGGTTTTCGCAAACCTTGGCGGTGGTACGACGTCTTAAATCACCGCACGCCCCGGATCTGCCGATGCATCAGTTTGGCCCCTCAACAAACAGGGTCATGCATCATAAGGCATGCGTCATTAGACACGCACAATGAGAAAAGCCCGCCTCGATAAATCGACGCGGGCTTTGCCTTTTTTCAAATTCGAACAAAGGCTCCTGACTTAAATCGCCGTTAACGATAGCAGGATCGCAATTTCTGCAACCGGAAGGTCACATCCCAAAATTCGGGTTTGGCGGTTAGACCGTGCTCGAAGGATGCTCCGATGCTCGCACTTCCCGCAAAGACCCTTCCGGCCTTAAGAAATCACTGGACATCAGATCACCTCCTTTCGTTAATTAAACACAACACTATCCTGCGTCAGAATCGGTTAAAGTTTCAACCCATGAATGCGTACGTCGTGCCGCGCGGCATTAAGCCGCCAATAAGGTAAATTTATTCGGCCGCTGCCCGTTGATAGGCCGGGCGCGAGGAAATGCGCTCCCACCAGGCGTTTACATTCGGCGTTGCAGCTTCTTCTACTTTCAAAATCTGTGAGAACAGGAACGAAAAACCAACGGCAATGTCCGCCATGGTAAACCGATCTGCGCACAGATATTCACGATCCGCCAAAGCATCATCAACACAACGCCAGCGGCCTAAAAACCATTTCCGGTAGTCCTCCGCCGCCTGGGGTAAGCGACGTTCCTCCGGTTCTAGGGCGGTATATCGAAAGGTGATGGTCAGCGGGAATGTCAGCGTTGCATCAGAGCGATGCAACCAGTTTAGATACGCACCATAGTCCGGTTCATCAGGGCGAACGGCAAGCGGCGTTGGTCCATATTTCACCCCCAGATAGTCGCACGCACCAGCGCTTTCAGTGATCACCGTATCACCGTCAACAAGGGTCGGGACGGTGCCAAGGGGGTTCACTTCCTTATAATGTTTAGCAAACACACGCGGCGGGAAGGGAAGCGTTTCCAGTTCATAGTCGAGGCCCATCTCCTCAAGCGCCCAGCGCGGGCGCAGCGACCTGGAGTTATGGCAGTGATAAAGTTTCATTTATCCGATCTCCGCACTCAAATTCACCAAGGGACGTATCCTATCTTTCTGGCGATTGAAGCTTCACCACGCAACATCTTGTCACACATGTGACCCTTGTCTCATCATCCTTGTCTGCTGATCACGCCTGTCTACTGATCCTTTGTTGGCCTTTGCTGATGAATTGCTTCTTCGCGCAATTGGGACCGCGAAGGGATATGGCACCAAGATATCACGCCTGAAGCCGATTGCCTTTAGGGCATAGCGGCCGCGGGATTGGCCGGGATAGACAGTGGTTTTTCCTGGGACCAAAGGCCGAGCTGGAGCTTTAACTGCGCACCGTGATTGACCGCGGGCAAGGATAAAGAAGACACTAGAGCCATGGCACAGATATTAGATTTTGACACGACAAGATTGCCATGTGCGCACTGGACTGACAGCCACACCAGCTGGCGCGAAGCCTTAAGGGCGTTCGTTGACCGCGAAATCATGCCGCATG
>SHAI01000125.1 GCA_004213235.1 Parvularculaceae bacterium | reverse complement strand
CACGCAAATCCTGGGGCAGAGCCAGCCACGCGTGAGCCGGCACCTCAAGATTCTGGCAGATGCCGGTTTGGTGGAACGTCACCGAGAAGGGTCGTGGATTTTTTACCGTTTTGCATCAGACCCATCCGACCGCGTTCTCATGGCCGTTGCAATAGCGCTCGATGGGCTGAATGAGGCTACTGACCGCGTCATTGCCCGTGATCGGGAGCGGTTTCAGCAAAGCCGGGAGGCACGAGACGGTGTTGCTGCGGCTTATTTTGAAACCAATGCGGCAAATTGGGAGCGCGTTCGCGGCCTGCATATCGCGGAAGCCAAAATCGAACAGCGCATGCACGAACTGCTTGGCGATCAGCCGATCGGCAATTTTGTTGACTTTGGTACCGGTACAGGACGTATGCTGACGGTATTCTCTGATCTGTATACGCAAGGCGTCGGGTTTGACGCGTCGCGCGAAATGCTTTCCGTTGCCCGTGCAAAACTCGACGAGGCGGGTGTGGCACATGCCCAGGTTCGGCTGGGCGATATTTTTTCATTACCGCTCCCTGCCAGCTCAGCGGATGTCGTATGCGTTCATCACGTCTTGCACTTTTTAGCCGAACCGGCAGTCGCTGTCAGTGAGGCCGCCAGATTGCTGCAGCCTGGTGGTCGCCTGATCATTTCCGATTTTGCACCCCACAATCTGGAATTTCTCCGTGAGGAACACGCCCACCGGCGTCTTGGGTTTACTGATGATGAGGTCGGCGTTTGGTGTCGGGATGCCGGGCTGGAACGGGTCAATGTTGTGTCACTGCAGCCGGAAAAAGAAAATAGCGACGGGCTTACCGTTAAAGTCTGGTTATACCGTTTGGCAGGCCAAGCCCCGTCAGTGCTGACGCGCGGTGCGCAGCATAAGCTTTCCAGTGTTAAGTAGAAAGGTTTTTTCCCGTGTCAGACCTTCAGGTGTCATTCGAATTCTTCCCACCGAAGAACGAAGCCATGCAAAAAAAGCTCTGGTCGTCCGTGGAGAAATTAAAGCCGCTTGAACCGAAATTTGTGTCGGTGACTTATGGTGCCGGCGGGTCGACCCGGGAGCGCACCCACGATACGGTATTGCGGATAATTAACGAGACCGGTCTTTCGGTGGCGGCGCATCTAACATGTGTCGCGGCGACGAAAGACGAAATAGACGATGTCCTTCGCGCATATTGGGATGCTGGCGTTCGCCATATTGTCGCGCTGCGTGGTGACCCGCCCGGTGGGCCGGGGGATCCGTATACGCCGCACCCTGGCGGTTATGCGAATGCTGCAGAGCTTGCCGCGGGCGCACGCAAGATTGGAGATTTTGAAATTTCCGTCGGATGCTATCCTGAGAAACATCCGGACTCGCCGTCGACGGCGGCCGATATCGACATGTTGAAACGCAAGGTGGATGCCGGGGCGACGCGCGGAATTACCCAGTTCTTCTACGACAATACGGCATATCTACGATATGTGGAGCGGGTTCGCGCTGCGGGGATAGATATTCCCATCGTGCCGGGAATCATGCCTGTGACGAATTTCACTTCGGTACGGCGGATGGCGGACGTGTGTGGAACGACACTGCCGGGTCGGTTGGTCAAGCTGTTTCAGAATCTGGATGACGATCCGGCAACCCGCCAGTTGATCGCTGCGACGGTTGCCGCAGAGCAATGTCTTGACCTGGCAGAGCACGGCGTGAAGCATTTTCATTTCTATACGCTCAATCGGGACGATCTCGCCTACGCGCTTTGTCATATGCTTGGCCTGCGTCCGAGAGGGAAGCCGCGTGTTAATGCGGCATAACGGCAAGGTTCGCTAGGAAGGGCGGTAAGGTAACGATGAGTGATGTTTACGACAGGCTGAATGATGATCATGTTGCGTTCATCAAGGAACAGAAGATGTTTTTCGTCGCAACCGCGCCCCTGTCGGGCGACGGTTCGGTCAATCTCTCGCCGAAGGGGTATGATAGTATCGCCTTGATAAATGCCAATCGCATTGCGTGGATTGATCTGGGCGGGTCGGGCATTGAGACGCTGGCCCATGTTCGTGAGAACGGTCGGATGACGCTGATGTTTTGTGCGTTTGCCGGTGCGGCGAACATTCTCCGGCTTTATGGAACGGCGACTGCGACGTCCTTCGGTGATGCCGGGTTCGACAAACTCATGGAGTATTTTCCGGATTTTGATCGCGCGAGAACCATTTTCGAGATGCAGATCACCCGGGTCGCTGACAGTTGCGGTTGGGGCGTTCCGTTTTACGAATTTCAAGGTGAGCGCGCGCAACTCCGCCGATGGGTGGATAATAAAACCACTGAAGAATGGCGTGAAAAACGCTATCAGTCGAATGCAATGTCTCTGGATGGTCTGCCCGGGTTAATCCGCCCAGATGCTGATAAATCTGAAAATTAAGATCACGAATGACACCGGCCACATTCATAAATATCGGTGAGCGGACAAACGTCACCGGTTCAGCGAAATTCCGCAAATTGATCAAGGAAGATCGCTATGAGGAAGCGCTCGCCGTGGCGCGCCAACAGGTCGAAAACGGCGCCCAGATCATTGATATCAATATGGATGAGGGGCTGCTGGACGGCATTGCGGCAATGCGCCGGTTCATGCGTTTAATCGCGTCGGAACCTGATATCGCCCGGGTGCCGATCATGATCGATTCCTCAAAATGGGAGGTGATCGAGGAGGGATTGAAAAACGTTCAGGGCAAGGCGATTGTCAATTCCATTTCGCTGAAAGAAGGCGAAGAACCGTTCTTCGACCAGGCGCGCACGATTATGCGCTATGGTGCAGCGGTCGTCGTTATGGCCTTTGACGAGCAAGGCCAGGCAGATACCGCAGCGCGGAAAATAGAGATCTGTGAGCGCTCATATTGTCTCTTGACGGAGAAAATAGGTTTTCCGGCAACGGATATTATTTTCGATCCAAATATTTTCGCTGTCGCGACGGGCATTGAAGAGCATGATAATTATGCAGTTGATTTCATTGAAGCGACAAAACTGATCAAGGCGCGCTTGCCCGGTGCGCGCGTTTCTGGCGGCGTGTCGAACATCTCTTTTTCTTTCCGCGGGAACGAACCCGTCCGTGAGGCCATGCACTCTGTTTTTCTGTACCATGCTTTTGCTGCGGGTATGGATATGGGGATTGTCAATGCCGGCCAGCTGGCAATCTATGATGAAATTCCCAACGACCTTCGCGAGCCTGTTGAAGATGTCATCCTTAATCGCCGCAGCGACGCAACCGAGCGGCTTCTCGATGTTGCTGAGAGATATAAGGGCGATGGTGCTCGCAAGACGGTTGTCGATCTGGCCTGGCGCGAAGCCCCGGTTGAGGCGCGACTGAAGCATGCCCTCGTTAAGGGGATCACCGATTATATCATTGATGATACTGAGGAGGCGCGGGCAAAACTTGGTCGTCCCCTCCACGTGATCGAAGGCCCTTTGATGGACGGTATGAATGTGGTCGGTGACTTGTTTGGCGCTGGCAAAATGTTTCTGCCGCAAGTGGTAAAGTCCGCACGCGTTATGAAGCAGGCCGTTGCCTATCTCACGCCATTCATGGAGAAGGAAAAGGAAGAAAGCGGCCAGACAGCAGCGAGCGCGGCGGGCAAAATATTGCTGGCGACAGTCAAGGGCGATGTCCACGATATTGGCAAGAACATCGTTGGCGTAGTTCTTCAGTGTAACAATTATGAAGTTGTTGATCTTGGCGTGATGGTGCCAGCCAATAAAATATTGGAAGAAGCGCGCGCACAAAATGTCGATATCATCGGACTTTCTGGATTGATTACGCCAAGCCTCGACGAGATGCGCCACCTGGCTGGCGAGATGGCACGACAGAATTTCGATATCCCTTTGTTGATCGGCGGTGCGACGACCAGCCGGACGCATACGGCGGTGAAAATTGACCCACAATACGAGCACGGTGTCGTTTACGTTACTGACGCAAGCCGCGCGGTCGGCGTCGCCGGTTCTTTGATGTCAGAGAAAAGGCGTACTGACTATTTAAAAACGACGTCCGATGAATATGCACGCATACGCGAGCGCCATGCGCAGGCGGGTGATCGCTCGCCGCGCCTGCCGCTTGCAAAGGCGCGCGAGAATGCGATGAAAATGGACTGGTCAGCGTTCTCGCCGCATAAACCAAGCTTCCTTGGCGTGCGTTGCTTTAAAAACTATGCGCTTAAGGAACTGGCAGATTATATTGATTGGACGCCATTTTTCGCGTCCTGGGAATTGGCCGGCCGCTTCCCCCAAATTCTCGATGACAATATTGTCGGCGAACCAGCGCGGGCGCTTTATGCTGATGCGCGAAAAATGCTCGGGGAAATTATCGAAGGCGATAAGCTCACCGCCCATGGTGTTGCCGGCTTTTGGCCGGCGAATGCTGACGGTGATGATATTATTCTGTTTAAGGATGAGCGCCGGGAAGATGAGCTGACCCGTTTTTGTGGTTTGCGCCAACAAATGCCGAAGCGCGAAAATGGCGCGCCAAATTTTTGTCTGTCGGATTTTGTTGCACCAATTGAAAGCGGCAAGCCGGATTATATCGGTGCCTTTGCCGTGACTACCGGGCATGGTGAGGTAGAGCTTGCGGCCTCCTATGATGATGCCAATGACAATTATAGTTCGATCATGGCAAAAGCGCTGGCGGATCGGTTTGCGGAAGCTTTCGCTGAGGCATTACACGCTAAAGTCCGGCGTGAACTTTGGGGGCACGCGGCGGATGAGGCCTTGTCGCCGGAAGAGCTGATTGCGGAGAAGTATCACGGTATTCGCCCGGCGCCGGGGTATCCAGCGCAGCCTGACCACACGGAAAAGGGCAAGATCTTTGAATTGTTATCAGCGGAAGAAAATGCGGGCATGAAGCTGACCGAGAGCTATGCCATGTCGCCGCCGGCGTCCGTGTCCGGCCTGTACTTTGCGCACCCACAGGCGACATATTTCGGCGTTGGGCAGATCGGCAAAGACCAGGTCGCGGATTATGCAAAAAGAAAAGGGCAGACACTTGGCGAGGCAGAGAAATGGCTGTCCCCAATTCTCGCCTATGAACCGGATTGATTTTCAGAACACGTAAAATGCGAAAAGGAAAATAGCCGCCCAAATATGTGCGCTGTCATTTTTTTGCACAAATACTGGTAGATTTTATGGATTCTGGTTAATCGGGCAGCGTGTCGGAACCAAACCCGCAGATAGGCGTCGCGCAATGAATATTTGGGAAAATCTGGGCTCAGTACTGGAAAAAGTGCAGGACCGCACATTCGGTGCAGTGTTCGATGCGATTTCCGCGGCAAAAACCCGGCGCGATGAAACCGCTTTTTCTGTTGCGTTGATTGCGCTATCGGCCAAGCTCGCCAAGGCGGACGGCATTGTCACCGACGATGAAATCCAGGCATTCCGCGACTTTTTCGCGTTTCCTGAGTCCGAAGCGCGCAAAGTAAAGATGATTTATGAATTAGCGCAGCAGGATGTGGCAGGTTTTGACCATTACCTGCGTAAAGTGCGTCGTTTATTTGCCGAACAGCCGGCCGTGCTGGAAGATGTCATCGACTGCCTGTTCCATGTTGCCGCTGCAGATGGCGTGGCACACCCCCATGAAATTGCGCTGCTTGAGCAGGCGGCAGAGATTTTTGATTTATCTGCCGCCAGCATGCGACGAATTAAAGCGGCCCATCTTGGTGCCGAAAAAAATGACCCTTTCATAATACTTGACGTGCAGGATGATGTTAGCGTTGCGGGGTTGCAGGTGGCTTATCGGGCGCTTGCCCGTGAGCACCACCCTGATGCATTGATCGCGAGGGGTGTGCCGGTGTCTTTGGTGAAAATAGCAGAAGGGCGCATGGCGGCAATTAACGATGCCTATGACCGGGCCTTGAAAATTCTGGAGAGCCGCGGCATCGGATCCGCTTGACGCTGAGGGTGCTCGCAGGTCAGATGTATAGGTGAGCCGGTTCTTTATTTGGTGTGAGTTGTGAATGAAAGATGATGGCGTCAGCAAACCTGGTCCAGGGACTTATTTTGCTGGTTTTTCCAGCGGTCTGGCTGTTTTGACAGACGTGATCGTTCTTGTCGCAGTGGTCTTTTTCTGGATTTGCGCTGGCGTCCTGGGCGCAACCCTTGCGGCGCTCGCGCTGTTTACGGAACCATTAACCAGGCGCGTTATGGGCACGAAGAAAGCATTGCCGCGCAGCTGGCGTCCGGTGCGGTCATAGCGCGGGCTGCTTGCGGGGGCCTCTTGCGTCAATCGGCCTGGCCAAGTTTCTTCTTGCCGCGATAGGCCGGTCAGCTTTACGGCTGGTATCATGAACCGAACTCAACTCTCCGTCTTGATCTTGATGTGCTTCGCCTGGGGCTTTCATTTCGTCGTCTTGAAATGGGCGTTCGCGGATTTGCCGCCCCTGCATTATGCTGCGGTTCGTATGCTGATTGTTGCTGCGATATTGGTTCGTTTTCTAAAGTTTCCGAAAACTGATGCTGGCGCGCTGGTGCTCGCGGGTATCTGTCTTGGCGGCTTAAACTATGCCCTGATGTTTAGCGGGGTAAATTTAGCGACTGCCTCGGCAAGTGCCGTGGCGGTTGAGCTCTATACACCTTTTGCCGTGTTGCTGTCGGTTGTGTTCCTGGGGGAGCGTGTTGGCTGGCGCAGATCTTTTGGCATCGGGCTGGCGCTGTGCGGTGTTCTGGTCATCGCGATGCGCGAACAGGGCGACACTGCTGAGGCGCAGGCCCTTGGGGTCTTCCTGGTGTCCTGCGGTATTTTTTGCGAAGCGGTCGGGGCGATTCTTGTCAAGAAACGCAGTGACTATAAGCCGATTGAACTGCTCGCTTTCTTCGCACTGGTTGGCGCGGTATTCTTGTGCGTTACCGCCAGTGTTCTGGATCCCGGCGGATGGGCGGTGCTGGCTGGCGGTCCGTTGGAAAAATCCGTCGGCGGAATTGCTTATTCCGTCATAGGGGGGTCAATTATTGGGCATACTTCTTACTATTGGTTGATCCAGCGACTGCCGATTTCCACCGTGGCACCAAGCGTTCTGCTGGCAACATTGATCGCCGTATTCTTTTCGGTCCTGCTGCTCGGGGAACCGTTTACGCCAGCATTCATAGTTGGTGGTCTGATGACCGTGGGGGGTGTTGGTGTCATCTTGATGCGGCAGGCACAAGACGATCAATCCGGCAAACAATCATCGGCTAGCGCAGGAGATGCGACATGACCATTGAATTCATAGATTCACCGTCACCGAACTTTGACGCGCGCGGTGTCAATATCGACTTGGTCGTGCTGCATTACACGGGAATGAAAAGCGGGCGTGCGGCGCTTGATCGGCTGACAGATGCGGCGGCTAAAGTGTCCTCTCACTATCTGGTGGAGGAAGATGGCCGCATTTTTCGTCTTGTCGAGGAGGAAAAGCGTGCCTGGCATGCCGGTGTGTCCAGCTGGCGCGGCGCGTCAGATGTGAATGCAAGGTCAGTTGGTATTGAAATCGTCAATCCCGGCCATGAATGGGG
>SHAI01000124.1 GCA_004213235.1 Parvularculaceae bacterium | reverse complement strand
GACTGCGGTAATGGGGACGGAAGAGTTTGCGAAAACGGCGAATTTTGCTTCTGCGCTGCAGCTCAAAATGCAACAGGGGATGTCCGGCCACATGTCGCGCCAATTGGCGATGTTCAATATGCCAAGCCGGGAAGATATTTCCGCGCTGGGTGAGCGCGTCATCCTGATGGACGAACGTCTGGTGCGGATTGAGGATATGCTACGGCGCATCGCACCGGCTGAGGCGGATACGACGCCGCGCCCGCCACGCACGAAACGCCCGCCAACGAAGAGCGCTGCAGCGCCCGCAAAGAAAACGACGAAAAAAGCGACGAAAAAGTCGGCATCATGATATTTCTGAAATACCGTGTTACGAAGGGTTGGGTGACCTATGGCCGCCAACGAGAAAAAAAAGCCTAACGAATTAAGTGATCGGATGCGCCGGCTCGTGGACCGGACGATTCAGCGCAACATCAAAGGTGTCGAGTATTTTGCTTCTTCCGCGCCAGCGGTCGGTTTGACCCCCAAGGAAACAATATACAAGCGGGGCACGCTGAACCTTTATCATTATCGCGCCCAGTCGGACGAGCTTTACCGCATTCCGGTCTTGATCGTTATGGCAACGACCAATCGATCTTACGTTCTGGATATGGCCAAAGGGGCTAGTTTCATCGAGTTCCTCGTCAAGAACGGCTATGACGTTTTCGTCATTGACTGGGATCCTCCCCGTCCGGAGGAAAAGCGCCTGAGCCTTGACGACTACACCCAAGACTTCATTCCATCCTGCATTCGCGTCATTCAGGAAAAGACAGGCGAAGAAGACGTCAGCATTATCGGTTATTGCATGGGCGGCGTATTGTCGGTCATCTACGCGGCGACCCATGCAGATGGGCCGATGAAGAATCTGATCTGCTTCACAACGCCCATCAACTGGCATGAGATGGGACTGTTTAGCATTTGGTCGAACCCTGAATATATGGATGTTGATCGGCTCGTTGATACTGTAGGTAATGTGCCACCTGACCTCATCATGACGTCGTTTGACATGCTGCGGCCAATGGGGAAATCGATGTCGCGTATCCAGCTTTGGGAAAATATGTGGAACGACGAATTTGTCGAAACCTACAGAAAATTCGATCGCTGGGCGAATGAAACCCTCCCCCTCGCGGGGGAATATTTCCGTCAGACGACAAAAGAGCTGATGTGGAACAATAACCTTTTCAAGGGCGAGTTAATGGTCGGTGGTAAACGTGCCGATATTGGCAATATAAAAGTGCCACTCCTGCATGCTGTTGCGGCGCATGATCACATTATTCCGCGGGCTGCAAGTGAACCTCTCGTGCAATTGGCGGGTTCGGAAGATAAGCAGGAACTGGTCTTGAAGGGCGGGCATATCAGTCTGGTGGCAGGGCCGAATGCTGTGCTCAGGCTTTGGCCGAAACTCGACGAATGGCTGTCGGTACGTTCCGTTTAAAGAGGATAAGAAATATGACTGAAGCGGCACGCTATCCCCGAAATATCGATCTTTCAGGCGTGAGCATTGACTTACGGCGCATGACGCCAAGCGATCAGGGCGCGGTCCTGGCGTTTGCCCGGTCTGTCCCGCGCCATGACCTTCTGTTCATGCCGCGGGATATTACCGAAGAAAAAGTCACCAATGCGTGGTCAGAAGCGAATGAGCGCGGCCATATTCACACTATCCTCGCTTTTGAGGGTGAGGCAGTCGTTGGCTGTGCCGGTCTTTTTACCGACCCTCATTCCTGGTCGCCGCACGTAGGTGAGTTGCGGGTTCTGGTGTCGCCAGATTCCAGGCACAAAGGTCTGGGGCGGGTGTTGATCCAGGAAACATTTATCCAAGCCCTGGCGCTAGACCTGAAGAAAGTAATTGCACAGATGACGGTTGATCAGGCCGGTGCGATCGCAATCTTTGAGGAGCTTGGCTTCCGGGGGGAGGCGCTTTTGAAGGATCATGTCCTGGATGATGAGAAGATTGGTCACGACATTGTAATCTTGTCTTGCGATGTATCGTCGGCGGCATCGTTGAAGCGGGCTTACTCTGACTCTTAACGATTGAACGGCTACGGAGTTTCTCTGTACGTATGAATAAAGCGCCTTGCTTTAAACCATTTGCCAATGGCGGAAATTAGTTAATTGCTGCACTGCCGCAGATCTCGCGAGTGCAGCATAACTGCTTTTCGTTGGTTAAAAGTCGAAAATCATCTGGTCTTGCCGTAGGATTCATGTCAGCTTGGCCGCCGAAATCGACAAGTTGGCGTAAAATGTCTCATGCTCCCGTTCAATTGGCTAAACCCCCTCTGCCTTACGCGTTCCTAGAATTTGGGCGGGCATTGGGGGAAATGGCGATGTTGCCTGCTGCTGAGGTGCCGCTAAATATGGCACCATCAGGGGACGGACATTCCGTTGTTGTCTGTCCTGGCTTCTTGACCAGTGATACCGCTACCGGTTTGTTGCGCCGGTTTTTACGCTCAAAAGGGTATAATGTTTACGGCTGGAACCTCGGGCGCAATCTTGGGCCTGGCCCGGAAGGCGGAAAAATTGATCTTCTTGCAGATTGGGTCGTCAGTGTATTCCGGCAGTCGCGCCGTAAGGTATCGCTGGTTGGCTGGTCATTAGGCGGCGTCATGGCGCGCGAGCTGGCCAAGCAAATGCCCGATACAATCCGCCAGGTAATCACGCTTGGTAGTCCGATTACGGGACAGCCTGAAGCATCCACGATCGCTTGGATTTATGAGCGGGTCGCTGGGCCGCTGGACGCAGCGTCGCCGGAAATGCAATTACTACTGGAACGCCTGCATATCCCGCCTGAACACGTTCCATCAACGGCGATCTTTACAAAAACGGATGGGATTGTTCCTTGGCGTGGGTGTATTGAGCCGCCGCGAGAACATACCGATAATATTGAAGTTTTCGCAAGCCACTGTGGGCTTGGGGTGAACCCGTTTGTTTTCTTTGCGATTGCTGATCGTCTTGCATTGCCGGAGACTGAATGGTCACCGTTTGACCGAAAAGCCGCCCCCTGGCGTCGGATGGCATACCCAACATCAGGCCATAATTACTAAAAAGCGCGGCATGGTTGAACCATACCGCGCATTGGGCTTCTTGCGAAGGTCGTCGGATCAGTTACGCGCTTGCGCCTGACCGTGCGCGTTCGCGCAGGGATGAAAGATAGTCAGCAACTGGTTCCATGGACTCACGGCCGCCTGTTGCGGTGAGGGATGCAATTCCGCGAACCTGTGCAACATTGCGTTCGATGCCTTCACGAAGCGCGTCGCGCTGGATCCGCAAGGAGTCGGTAAGAGATTCAGCTTCCATAACATCGCGCAGGGCGTTGAAGGTTGCGTCCGTATTCTCCTGGGCATTAGTGATCAGCGTCATGAGGATCTCACGACGGGTCTCGTCCATGATGCCGCCGGTCTCGTTGAGGGCAACGCCAGCTTCTTTGAATCCAGCCTGGATGCGGGCCATGATTGTTTCTACAGCTGCTTCAGTTGCTTCAGTTGCTTCAACATTTTCAGTTGCTGCCTTTGCTGCTGGCTTCTTGGTTGCAGTTTTCTTCGTGGTGGTTTTCTTGGTCGCCATTTTTAAAGCTCCTTCATTGGGATTTTTAAGGTTAGACAGGAATTTAGTTTGTCTTCTTCACGCCGCGCGCTCTGCGACGTTTTCAGTTACCTCCCGCAGGTGACCTAATATAAGGTCGATAATCTGTGGGAGGAATTTCGGTGGAAGATCATGACCCATGCCATCGATAATCTCATAGCGTGCATCCTGAACGCTTGCCGCAATATCAAGGCCGCCGCGCATCGGTGAGAGCGGGTCGATGGACCCGTGAATCACGAGCGTTGGGGTTTTGATCTTTTTCGCAAAACGGCGAAGGTCGCCGGACGCGATGATCGCCGAAATCTGCCGGCGGATACCCGCAGGATAGGTACACCGATCAACAGCATTGGCAATTTTTTCGCGGAAAACGTCCGGATCGTTACCGCCATCTGGTGTGCCAATCAGGTTCCACAGCTTAATTGTGCGTTCAATAAGTTCGTCGCGTGTGCGTGGCCTGGTGCGGGTTGCAAAAATCTCCTTGATGATTTCCGGGTCCGCTTTTGGTAATGACGGATGGTTGGTGGACGACATAATTGGCGTGAAGCTGGCGACCCGATCCGGGTTTGTTGCCGCCAGAACCTGGCCAATCATACCCCCCATGGAAACGCCGATCACATGCGCCTTCTCAACCTTTAATGCGTCCAGCACGCCGACAGCGTCTCCCGCCATATCCTTCAGCGTGTAAGGGGCCAGTGCCTTCATAAAGGGTAACCGCGACAGAGCGGCATAGGCCATGGGTTGCGGCGCGCGTTTCGCATGAAGTTTTTCGGACAAACCGATATCGCGGTTATCAAATGTGATCACCCGATAACCTTGCTTTGTAAGTGCACCGATAAAATCGGCAGGCCAATGCGTGAGCTGGGCAGCTAATCCCATGATCATGAGCACGGCCGGGCCATTCTCAGGCCCATGGGTCTCGACCTCAATATTGATCCCGTTGGCTTTCACTAGAGGCATATCTCTATCCTTCGTTAGTGTACCGTTGCGCCTTCGTCCGGGCCGCTTTCGGATGTGTCAACATCTGCCAATGCTGCGGCCTGAGCGATCCAGCCATCGCGCATAGGTCTTCCGCGCAAGGATAAGTCGCCATCCAGCTTTTCCAGATCACCCACGGAGAGCTTTGCGATCTGGTTAAAGGTCAAGACGCCAGCTCCACGAAGGCGCTCCGCCAAGCGGGCCCCGACGCCTTTGATCAGCGTCAAGTCGTCAGCGTTGTGCTGTTGCTGGGCCATATCTGCTGGAGCAGCGACTTCTTTTTCCTGGACTTTGGCGCGCTTTTTCGCAGGCCGCTCCTTGGACGCGGCTTCTAGTAATTCGTCGAAAGAGGCTTGCAGGCATTCGCGGTAAAATGCTGGATCTGGCATCATCTTCCGGCATGCGGTAACGGTGATGGCAATGCTGCCACAATAGCTCGTGACCGCATGGAAAAGGCCCATCGAGTCCATGACCGGGCCAACGCCATAAGCACTCACCAGGCGCGCACCAGCCATATAGAGTGGTACTTGTGGCCCCGGAACGTTGGTCACGACGGTGTTGAACATTGGGGACAAGCGGTTAGCAAGGCCAAGCCGCGAATAAAGCCGTGCAGAGATCCCCGAAACCATCGCCGGGGCGAGCTTGGACGCATCGGATAGCTCGCGTGCGCCGACGGCGTTGGACATTGCCTTCTGATTGGAAGCCACGTCATGGGTGAAGTGCAAACGGGCCAGAGGGTCGGCGATGTGCGTGCCAAGCTGAATTGACAATGCCGTTACCTGATTACCGAGCGCGCCTTTCTCATCTTTTGACCGTACAGAAACCGGTGCCATGGCAACAAGGGAGTCTTGCGGCAGCTCGTCTTTTGCTTTGAGATAGCGACGCAGACCACCACCAACGATAGCAAGGATTGCATCATTCACGGTCGCGCCGGGAATGCGCTGGCGAATTTTTTTGATGTCATCGATATCAAAATTCACGCCCTCGACGACCCGGTGGCCAGAAACGACGCCGTTGAACCGTGTGCGTGGTATTTTTGCGCCAAGCAGCTTGATTTCACCGCTGCTTAGTCCGCTGGCGAATTTCAGAGCACCAGGGGCGAGGTGGCGTGCCACGCGCATCGCGTGAAAGGGCTTTGTTGCATTGTTGAAATTGGCGCGCGCCAATAACTCCATGTTGGACGGCTCGCGGCCAGGGGTCCACACGTCTGCTTCTTCAACTTCATCGTCCGGGGAAAGACTATGGACGGCTTCGGCCATGTCGACGCCGGATGCACCGTCAATCGCACAATGGTGAACCTTTGCCACAATGGCATAAGCACCCTTGGGGACATTGGGAATATTGTCCAGGCCTTCAATAACGGTGAATTCCCAGAGCGGCTTTGACATGTCGAGAGAGCGGGCATGTAAGCGTGCAACCTGGATGCACAGCTGGCGCCAGTCGCCGGGGTGGGGAAGGGCGATATGGCGGACATGGTATTCAATATCAAAGTCCGGATCATCGATCCAGTAAGGGTGATCATACCCCATCGGAACTTGTTTCAGCTTTTGGCGAAACGTTTTCGCACGGTGCAGCCGATCTTCGACATGTTTGATAATGTCTTTGAAGCGGACCTTTCCGCCAGGCGCCGTGGACGGATCATAGATCTTGCAGTCACCAATATGCATTGGTGTGCGCGGCGTTTCTGCGTACGCGAACATCGCGTCAAGGCCGGTCAGCTGTTCCGGTGACCATTCTTTGACCAATTCCCCAAGACGTTTTGCCATTTTATCGATTCTCCCTGTCGGTCCGTTATTAACGCGGCGCGTTGGTTTACCCGTGCCATTCTTTGTTCGAAACTCAACGAGTGGAACATATCAATAAATAGAGTCGTGTCTAGTGAAAAATGCCGCATTGCAAAAAAATATTTTTTGCACAACTCTCTAAAGTCGAAAAAATCAATTGAAACAATGGCATAAAAAGGGTCCAGAGGGTCGATAAATCGGGATTACAATCGGTATTTAAGCGGTAAATTCGATTTTTGGAGCCGGCCTGAGGTCAGTTATGGATGAAATCCGTCGGGCAGGAGGCCTGAAATAGGGTTAATCTTTCAGCTCGAATATTGGAATGACACCGGCCTCGGGCGCGACAATATGAGGGGAGATTGGGAATGTTTTTCGGCGCAACACACCAAGCGCTTCCCCCCACCCTCCGCAATAGCCTTTCTTTGAGCTGCAATCCCTGCTTCATAGGGAAAATATTGTATCGAGGGAGTTATCCATGAAAAAAGTTACCCTGCTAGCGGGCTGCGCGTTGGCATTCTGCGCGGCGAATACGGCAGTCGCGGTCGAAGGCATGTTCACGCCTGATCAGTTGCCGGAAATTGCCAAGGATTTGAAAGCGAAAGGTCTGAAGCTTGATCCAAGGGCTCTGGCTGATCTTACAGATTTTCCCATGGGTGCTGTTATTTCGCTGGGCGGATGCACGGCGTCGTTTGTGTCGCCGGAAGGATTAGTTGTCACTAATCACCACTGCGCGCGTGGTTCGATCCAGTTCAATTCGACGGAAGAGAACAATTATCTCGAAGATGGCTTTCTAGCCGGGAAGAAATCGGATGAGCTGCCCGCAGCACCGGGGTCGCGCGTTTATGTAACGGTTGATGTATCTGATGTCACTGAAACCATTATGGGCGGGCTTGATGACACTTTGTCTGGTCGTGAGCGGTTTGATGCAATCGATGCGAGGCAGAAATCTCTAATCGCAACGTGTGAAGCGGCGGAAGGCTTTCGGTGTCAGGCCGTCTCCTTCTTCGGGGGATTGCAATACAAGCTCATAAAACGCCTGGAGATCAAAGATGTTCGTCTGGTCTACGGACCGAGCGATCACATTGGCAAGTTTGGCGGTGATGTCGATAACTGGCAATGGCCACGGCACACGGGCGATTTCGCCTTTTACCGCGCTTATGTGGCACCCGACGGCACGCCGGCCGACTATTCAGAAGAGAATATCCCGTTTGAGCCAGAACATTATCTAAAAGTCTCAGCCTCTGGTTTGGAGGATGGTGATTTCGTTATGGCGGCGGG